>JALSIF010000221.1 GCA_026981635.1 bacterium
CTCGGCGATGGATAGGCTCTCCCCCTTGGAACTTAGGTGCTTTGGGGAGGTGACGGTTGACTGGATGACCAGAAGCTCTGCCCCCGCTTCCACCGCCGCATCGGCAAACCTGAGCGCCCCGGCGGGAGTAAGGCTTACCGCAGCGAAGGCGCCCAGCTCCCTAAGCTCTCTCACCCTTCTTGCGACCAGCTCCTCACTTACCGGCTCTGCCGCGTAGACCTCCTGCAGGTAGGAGGTGACCTCCTCGTCGCCCAGGGTGCGGATCTTCTCTAGAATCGGCTCCGGGTCTTCATAGCGTCCCCACAGGCCCTCCAGGTTGAGCACTGCGATGCCCCCAAGCTCGGTGTAGAGCCGAAGCATTTTGGGGCTGGTTACCCCGTCCATGGCGCTTGCCATGATGGGCAGGGTGAAGGTGCGGCCGCCCAGGCTGAAGCTCAGGTCTACGTCGGCCGGGTCAACCGTGGCCAGAGAGGGCGCCAGCGAAACGTCGTCAAAGCCTAGGGCCAGCTTTACGGATCGGTTCTTGCTGAGCGGAAGTTCCAACCGAACCCCCTGTGGATTTGCTTTCCGGCCGCGGGGCCGGAATTGGCGGCAGATTGTATGGCCAAGCTACCGAGCTGTCAAGCAGGGAGGATAAATTAAAGTTCCCCCGGGTTGGTAATATTTAGTTGACCGAGGTTTGGCATGGCTGACTTTGGGGATGAGTTTGCCGAGGTAGAGGTCTTTGAAATCCGGCAGGACCGGCGCAATGAGGTTGCGGTGGTGCTGCTAAAGGATGTGGCAAGCGACCTCTTCCTCCCCATCTGGATCGGGGAGCTTGAGGCGGTGAGCATGGAGATAGCCCTCACCCGCCGCACTCCGCCCCGGCCGATGACCCATGACCTGCTTAAGTCGGTCATCTCCGAGCTGGGAGGCGACCTGGTCCGGGTGGAGATTGACCGGCTGGTTGACCAGACCTACTTTGCCTCCCTGATCATCTCCCAGGGGGAGGAAGAGATCTCCATTGACTGCCGTCCCTCCGACGGCATCAACCTTGCCATCCGCATGGGGAGGCCCATCCTCGCCCATCGCTCCCTGCTTCAGGAGCTCCACCCCAGCGGTCGGGAGGAGGAGGCGGAGCCCGAGGAGCTTGACGAGGGAGACTTTCGCGAGTTCCTCAAGCGCATCTCCCCAAGCGACTTTGAGAGCTAGGCGGAAGGGGCTCCCCTAGCGCCCCTTTCTTCAACCCCAGTCCTTCCTAGCCGGTGGCAAAGCCCAGCGGTCGCTCAATGTCCCAGCCGTTGAAGGTGGTTGGGTTCATGTGGCCGGAGTATCCCCGCTTGCGGATCAGTTCCGAGGCGACCCGGGCAACCTGAGGGTGGAACTGGGAGCCGGCGTGTATCTCCAGCTCATCCAGCACCTGCTCAAAGGTGAGGGCCTTTTTGTAGCTGCGGTGGGAGAGCATGGCGTCAATGGCGTCGGCGCAACCCAGGATCCAGGTGTGGATGCCAAGCTGGTCGCCTCCCAGTCCATCGGGATAGCCCTTGCCGTCGTAGCGCTCGTGGTGGTGGCGGACCGGCTCTATGCAGTCGGAGAGGAAGCTCAGGGGTTCAATGATCTGGGCCGAGTAGACCGGATGCTTGGCCAGGATGGCCCACTCCTCCTCGGTCAGCGGCCCCTCCTTGTTGATGTAGGAAAGATCTATCACCAGCTTGCCGATGTCGTGGAGCAGGCCGGAGCGCTCCAGGATGAGCAATTCCCGGTTGGAGAGGCGCATCTCCTGGCCGATGCTCACCGCCCAGAAGGTCACCCGCTCGGAGTGGCCGGCGGTGTAGGGGTCCTTTGCTTCCAGGGCGCGGGTAAGGGAGGCGAGGATGTCAATGTAGGTCTTTTCCAGGGTGTGGGCGTACTCCTCAAGCTGGCTCTGCTTTCTCTTAAGTTCAACTATCTGGTGTTCCAGTTGGTCAATCACCCGAAGCTGGTGCTCCTGCAGGTATCGCTCGCGCACCTCGGGTGGGACCTCC
>JALSIF010000222.1:0-10000 GCA_026981635.1 bacterium
GCGGGTTGGTGACCAAAAGGTCATCCCCCACAATGAGCACCCGATCCCCCAGCCTGCGGGTGAGAGCATGAAAGCCCTCCCAGTCGTCCTCCGCCAGCCCGTCCTCAATGATGGAGATGGGATAGCTTTCCACCCACTCCCGGTAGAGGCTGATGAGCTCTTCGCTGTGGAGCGACTTCCCCTCCCCCGCCAGGAGGTACTGGCCCTGGGAGTAAAACTCGCTTGCCGCCGCGTCTATGGCCAAGAGGATCTCCTCCCCCGGCCCGTAGCCGGCCCGCTCCATCGCCTGGAGGAGAAGCTCCAGCGCCTCCCGGTTGGAGCCAAGGTCGGGGGCAAAGCCTCCCTCGTCTCCCACGTTGGTAGAAAGCCCCCCCTCGCGGAGGAGCCTCTTTAGGTGGTGGTAGGTCTCTGCCGCCGCCCTGAGGGCCAGGGGGAAGCTTTCCAAACCGGCCGGCACCAACATGAACTCCTGGATGTCCAGCCGGTTGTCGGCGTGGGCCCCGCCGTTTATCACATTGAGCAGGGGGACCGGCAGGCAAGGATTGAAGCGTTCCGAGAGGCCGGCGATCACCCGCCACAGGGGGACCCCCCGGCGGTCGGCCACCGCCCAGGCGAAGGCCAGGCTCACCCCCAGGGTGGCGTTGGCCCCCAGATTGGACTTGTTCTCGGTGCCGTCAAGCTCAATCAGGTGCTGGTCAAGGGAGAACTGGTCCCACTCCCCGCCCACCAGCTCCTCGCGGATGATGCCGTTTATGTGGGCCACCGCCAGCTCCACCCCCTTGCCCAGCCAGGCGTTGCCCCCGTCCCTGAGTTCCAGTGCCTCGTGGGTTCCGGTGGAGGCGCCGCTGGGGACAATGGCCCGCCCGTGGCCTCCCCCGGAAAGCCAAAGCTCGCACTCCACGGTGGGATTTCCCCGGCTGTCAAGCACGAAGCGTGCCCGGATCTCCTCAATGGCCACCCTGCTCACGAGATGGCCTCCCGCCAAGAAAGTGAGGAGATCTTAGCTCTACCCGCCTGCGCCCTTCCCCTCCTGCGAGGGGCCGGCCGCCTCCGCCTCACCTTCCCCCTCCTCCTGCTTGTACTCGCCGCCGGTAAGCTCCAGCTCAAACTCTTTTAGCTCCGGGGAGAGGATCTCAATCTCCGCTTGGGAAAGGACGTTCTTGCGATACCAGCGACCAAACTTGCGATCCTGCACCGCCAGCCGACCCGCCACCTTCACCTCCTCGGGGGAAAGCTCCCAGCTCGCCAGCAAGTCTCCATAGTTGTCGTTAACATAGTTCAAAAACTCCTCCACCTCCTGGTCGCTAATCTCCTCCAGGGGGTAGAGCTTCTCCTTGAGCTGGGCGATGGACTGCTCCGCCCTCACCTTGGCGATCATCTTCTGGCGAAGCTCGTCCAGGCTGACCTCCTTTCCGGCGATGGCCGACTTGGCCTCAAGCATTTGCGGAGGTAGGTTCTCAATCATCGTTTCTACCTGTTGATTGATCTCTTCCTCATCAGGCGAGACCCCCTCACGCAAAGCCACATCGGGCATCAAAATCCGCTGAACCAGCTCCCCCGCTGCGGCAAGCAGAGCTTGTTTATTGGGTCCTCCCGGCCAACCCCCGATGACCAGGGAACGGATCTCAGTGCGCACATCCCCCACTGTGATCTCCACGCCGTTTACCCGCATGGCAACTTGCTCCTCCTCACCTGCAATGAGCCAAGAGAGATCAGCCAACTCACCTGTTCCAGCTCCTCCCACAGGGGGCATCTGCATGCTCCCCACTGGCGCCAGCTTGGCTTGGTAGGAATCAATCGCTTTGAGAGCGAAGCCAATAAAAACCATCACCACCGCCAGAATCAGGAGCTCCCTCTTCTGACGCCTATTTAGTGCCATTTTCCCGTTCCCCTCTCATGAGGTTGGTTTCCCAATAACCTGTGGTCTATTCTGTCCCCTCTCCTTCGGTTCTCTCTTGGTTCCCCTCCCCTGTCTCGTCTCCCTTCGAGTTTGGTTCTTGAGTACCTGTTTCATTAGCCCCGGTTGGCTCTTCGGCCACAATGTCATCTGGTTTCCCCGCCACCTCCTCGCGGGCCTTCTTCAACGCCTCTAGCTGTTCCTTCTCCTTCTCCTCAATCTGCTTCTGGAGCTGCTCGCGCATCTGCTTAAGCTCGGGGGGGATGTAGGTGTACTCAATCTGCGCCCCCTCCTGGAGCTTGCGCATGTACTCGGAGAGCTTCTGCTGGCTCTCCTGGTTCTTGATGCTGTCGCGGATGAAGTCCTTGACGTCCTCAAAGGTGAGCTTCTGCTTCTCCTCCACCGAAAGCCCGTTCATCTGGGCATAGAGGGTCTTGTAGAAAGCCTGCTTCTCCTCCCACTCCTTCTTGAGCCGCTCCTCGGAGAGGTCAACCAGCTTTTCGGCCAGCTTCTCCTGGATGAGCTGCAGGCGGACCAGCTTCCTCAGGTCTTGCTCGGAGGGAAGCTGCAGCCGGAGGTAGATGAACTTCTTCCACTCCAGGTCATCGGTGTAGTTGTCGTTCTTCTCCCGGTAGTCCTTGATCCAGTCGTCAATCTCCTTGTCGGTGATGACGATGTTCTCCTTGGCCGCCGCCTCCTCCAGCAAATGGGCCATGACCGCATTCTCCACTGCGTTCCTAAACTGCTGGTTTGCGGTCACCTCCTTGAGGAAGATGGGCTTGCCGTTTACCCTGGCCACCTCAACCTGGTCGGGGCTGGGCTGGCAGGAGGCCGCCCCCAGCGCCACCAGCAGGCCGACGATGACGGTCCCGGTACGAATCAGTCCCTTTGAAACCATGGCGGTCCTTTCACCTCGCTTTTCAGGCTGAGGGAGAATTCTATCACTCGCCTCCCCCGTTTATTGTGACCAGTTGAGGTAAGATAATGTTCAGTGATTGTCACCGCCAAATCTGAGTATGCGATCCGGGCTCTCATTGAGCTTGCGGTGAGCGAGGAGAAGCTGCCCTCGCACGAGATTGCCCACCGCCAGAACATCCCCGAAGTCTACCTCAAGCAGATCCTGGCCACCCTCAAGCAGAGCGGGCTCCTGGACGGAGAGCGTGGCGCCCACGGGGGCTACCGGCTGGCCCGTGATCCCAAGGAGATCACCCTGAGGCAGGTAGTAGAACTCATTGAGGGAGAGATCAAGGACTCCCACTGCCACGAGTACGGCAAGCAGAACTGTGGCGAGTTCTACTACGAGTGCAAGCTGAGGGAAGTGTGGGACGAGGCGCTGGGAGAGTTTCTCAAGGTGCTTGACCGCTTCACCATCGCCCAGTTTGCCGAGCTCAAGAAGAAGTCCCCCAGCCTGGTTCCTCCTCCTCCTCGCTAGCCAGGGCCGGAGAACCGGATCACTCTTTCGCCACCGAGGCGGGGAGATTTCTCCACCCCGCAAGGTCCAGGTTCACCCTAAAGAGGCCCAGATAGGTGTCCCCCGGCTTGAGGTACTCCTTGACCAGCTTGTCAAAGGTGGCCATGTCGTAGAAGAACTCGGTGGTCCCCCAAAGGTTTGGCGCCAGCTCAACGAAGCGGTGCTTCTCCAGAAGGTCGTGGAGCTTCAGGTAGTCCTCCTCTCCCTTGCCGGTCAGGTTCAGGTAGATGACTACCGTCTGGCCGGGGTCGTCTGGGTTCCAGCTCATCCTGCTCCTCCCTTTGCCAGGTGCTGCCTATTCTAGCCGGCTCCGGCCCGCACTACTCCCGGTCGCGGGTGTAGAAGCTGGGCCCTCCCCCGCCGGCCTGCTCGCCGCCGGCTCCCCCCGCCGGTCCGGTTCGGGCCAGCTTGGCCCTCCGGCGCAGGTAATCGCGCACCTCCGGGTCGTTGAAGGAGTAGGTGTCAATGTCCCCCCGGTAGATCATGGCTAGCACCACATGCTCCTCCACCCCCAGTTGCTGGGCCGCCTGGGAAACGGTCATAAGCTCGCCAGATTTTTCCCGCTCGCGCACGATCTTCCTCAGCTCCCTCAGGGCCCGCTTGTACTCCTGGGTGGAGGCGATCTCCCTCAGTGCCTCGGGACTGATCTTGCTTCCCGTGGTGTCCAGAAAGAGCTTTCCCGTAACGATGCAGTTTCTAAGTTCTCCTCTAACCTCCATGGTGCCATATCCTACCCGACAACCGCCCCCCTGGACATGCCCTAGCGGCGCATCCCCGCCTGGGCAAGCCCCAGGGCCAGGGCGGTGGCTAGGTATGAGCTTCCCCCGTAGCTCACCAGCGGCAGAGAGATGCCGGTGACCGGAAGTAGCCCCAGGTTCATCCCCACATGCACCATCATCTGAAGCCCGATAAGTCCACCGGTGAGGGCGGAGACCAGGATTACAAAGCGGTCTCCCTCCCCCACCCTGAGCCAGAGGAGCCGTCCGATCAGCACCACAAACACCAGCAGTACAAACACCCCCCCGAGAAACCCCGCCTCCTCGTTGATGACCGCAAAGATGAAGTCGTTGTGGGCTCCAAAGATGAACCCCCCCTCCTTCTGGGAGCCCTTAAACAGCCCCTTGCCCAAAAGCCCCCCGCTGCCGATGGCGATGGCCGCCTGGCGCACCTGCCAGTAGGCGCTGGAACCGGGCTCAATGAAGCCCAGGATGCGCTGGCGCATGTAGTCACGCATCAGAAACCATCCCGGCAGGGCAAGCACCCCCATCACCCCGCCGATGGTGGCAAGCCTTCCCAGGGGATATCCCGCCACCAGCGCCCCAACGAAGAAGAGGGCGACAAAGATCATCGCCGTGCCCAGGTCGGGCTCCAGCACCACCAGGAGGGAGATGAGCAGAGTGAGCCCCAGGGCGGGAATAAGCGAGGGCAGCCGGCTCTCCCCCGGCCGGGGAGATAGCAGATGGGCCAGCATCAGAATGAAGGCCGGCTTGGCAAACTCGGCCGGCTGCAGGCTGAGCATCCCGATGCGCAGCCAGCGGGTGGAGCCGAACTGGGTGTGGCCAAACAGGAGCACCACCAGAAGCATCCCCACGGTGAGGATGAGCAGGGGGAGGAAGATGCTCCCCCGCTCCAGGCGCAGTCTGGCCGTCCCGAAATAGAGCAGGGTGCCCACCACGATGAAGCCGAGCTGCTTGATGGTGGACTGGAAGCTCACCCATACCGCTGCCAGGGAAAGCTCCCCCAGGGGGTCCCAGGTGGTGCTGAGCACAAAGAGCAGGCCGGTGAGGGAGAGGATGAAAAAGCAGGCGGTGACCACCGGGTCGGTCCCCCACCACCCCTCCCGGCGGCGCCTGCGGGAGGGGACCGGGCTGTCCCCGCGCGCTGCCATCTAGCCCTGGAATCTTCTCAGGTGAACTGCGGCGCCCAGTTTGACCATCTCCCAGAAGTCGCCCGGGTCAAGGCTCGCCCCTCCGATCAGCGCCCCGTCCAACTGCTCCAGCACCAGATAGCCAAGCAGGTTTTCTGGGTTGACACTTCCCCCATAGAGGAGGGGGACAAAGCGGGCATCCTCCCCCAGGATCTCCTCCAGCACTCCTCGGATAAAGGCCGCTGCCTCCCTGACCAGCTCCGGGTCGGCGTTCCTTCCCGTGCCCACCGCCCAGACCGGCTCATAGGCCAGGGCCAGGCGGATGGCGTCGGCCGGCTCCACCCCCTCCAGGGCGGTGGAGAGCTGGCGGCGCAGCACCTCCTCGGTGCGGCCCGCCTCCCGCTCCTTAAGCGTCTCCCCCACCAAGAGCATCCCCCGAAGCCCCGCATCAAGCACCCGCCCCAGCTTCTCCGCCACCACCTCATCACTTTCCCCAAAGATGCGCCGCCGCTCCGAGTGACCCACCAGCGCCCACACCGCCCCCACCTCCCTCACCTGCCAGGCGGCCACCTCTCCGGTGTAGGCCCCCCGCTCAAAGCGGCTCACGTCCTGGGCGCCAAGCTCAATGCGCGCCCGCCGGGCCATCTCCTGGAGGGGCTCAATCAGGGTGAGGGTGGGAAAGATGAGGATGCGGAAGGTCTGCAGTAGACGGGCGCTCTCCGGGCTTAGCTCATCCCACCCCTGCCTGAGATGGGCCACAAACTCCCGCATCCAGGCGGCCGCCTCGGCCCGGCTCTGGTTCAGCTTCCAGTTGGCGGCAATGTGCACCGAGCGCCGGAATGGCTGGCTGGGGGGCTTCACCGGCCTGATTATAAGATTAGGCCCCGAGGAGGGAGCATGAACCCAGAGGAGCTGCGCAAGAAACTAGTTGTGGGGGTGGCCGGCTTTGGCACCATGGGCTCAGAGCTCACCGCCGCCCTGGCCGCCGCCGGTTTCAGGGTGATTGCCTGGAACCGGAGCGAGGAGCGGTTTGAGAAGCTTGTTCCCCGGGTGAGGCGGCTCATCTCCCGCCAGCAGAACCACCCGGAGGAGCACCGCCAGCGGGGCCTTAAGCTGCTTGAGACCACCACCAACCTTGAGCGCCTGGCCGAGGCCCGCTTCGTGGTGGAGAACCTGGTGGAGGACCGGGCGGTAAAGGTTGACTTCTTTAAGAAGCTGAACCAGCTTGCCCACCCCGATGCCGTCTTTGCTACCAACACCAGCTCCCTGCCCATCGCTGAGCTGGCCGAGGCCAGCGGCCGCCCGGGAAGGTTCCTAGGCCTCCACTTCTTCAACCCGGTCACCCGCATGGAGCTGGTGGAAGTGGTGCGCCACCCAGGTCTGGATGAATCGGTGCTCACCATGGCCACCTCCCTGGTTGAGGCGATGGGCAAAACCCCGGTGGTGCTGAATGACGCCCCCGGCTTCATCGTCAACCGCATCCTGGTCACCATGGTGAACGAGGCCATCCGCCTGGTGGAGCAGGGGGTGGCCTCCCCCAAGCAGGTGGACACCGCCATGAAGCTGGGCACCGGGGTGCCGGTGGGTCCGCTTAAACTCCTTGATCTGGTGGGCCTGGACACCCACCTCAGGGTCTGCGAGCACCTCTACGAGAAGCTGGGCGAGCCCCAGTTTGCCCCCCCCGAGCTACTTAAGCGGCTGGTTAAGGAGGGAAAGACCGGCCGCAAGGCGGGGGAAGGCTTCTACTCCTACCGCTGAGCCTGCCTTCCCGCCTTCCCCGCGAAAAGGGCTGCCTTGTCCTTTGGGCTAGCGCCTAACTATCGCTCTTGCAGGCGCAGGAGCCGCCGCAGGCACAGCCCCCCAGCCCCGCCGCCTCGCCGTCGGTGTCCACTCCCTCGCCGCTTCTTGCCGCCGGCTGGGAGCCGTTGCCCGAACGCCCGTAGTCGGTGGTGTGGAAGCCCGCGCCCTTAAAGATGGCCGCCGCGTGGCCGATGAGCCTCTCCATGGTTCCCCGGGCCCCACACTGCTCGCAGCGGGCGGGCGCCCGGCCGTCAAAGCCCTGCAGAAGCTCAACCCGATGTCCACACTCGCGGCACTCATACTCGTAGATGGGCATCTAGCGCCTCCTCCTATCCTGCTCAGTTCTGCACCCTGCTTCGGTGAGGGGAATTAATCCCCCGCCAATCGGTTATATATACCACGGAGGTAGTGATAATGGCCCCCTCCGGCCAGCTGGCGGGACGCAGACAGAGCGAGCTTTCCCTCATCGCCTCCTCGGCCGCCGCCGTATCGGCTCCCCTCGCCCTCCCCCGCCTGCCCCGCCTGGGCCACCTCGCCTGGGCTGGGCTGATCACTCTTATTCTCCTCTCCCTCGCTCTGCTCTACTACTGGCGCTCCCCAGGCGTTATCCTCAAGGAGGACCTGGGACTGGGGCCGGGGATCGGGGAGGTGGGAGCAGTAAAGCTGGAAAACAGCACCTGGATCAGGACCTACCTGAGCCTGACCAGCAAGCGCTCCCGCCGAAGCTACTTCTTCGTCAACCGCTCCGGCGAGGTCAAGTTCCACTACCTCCTAAGCGGGGGCGAGATCACCCTGCTTCACGCCCGCCGGCTAAACCCCGAGCGGCCAAGCTACTTTGACCCCCTGGTGAGGACCCGCCGGGGCCTCTCCCTGGGCGACCCCCTCACCAAGGCCCTGCGCCTCTACGGCCCCCCCAGCCAGGTTATGGAGCTTCCCCGCTCCGGCACCATGCTGATCTACCTCTACCGCCATGGCCTGAGGATGAGCCTGGTCTTCAACCGGGAGGGAAAGCTCTACGAGATCATGCTCTCCAAGGCGCCCGCCGCCCTGCGCTAGCCCACAAACTGGCTGAGGAACTCAAAGTTGCCGCTCACAAAACGCCTTGCATCATCCACCTGATAGAGGATCTGAGCCACCCGCTCAACCCCCACCCCGAAAGCAAAGCCGCTGTAGCGCTCGGGGCTGATCTCAACCTTCCTCAGCACCTCAGGGTGGACCATCCCCGCCCCCAGGATCTCTATCCAGCCCGACTGCTTGCACACCCTGCACCCCCCACCCCCGCAGAAGGGACAGCTTATGGCCACCTCCGCCCCCGGCTCCACGAAGGGGAAGTAGTCGGGGCGCAGCCTCACCCTGGTCCCCTGCCCAAACAGCAGGCGGGCAAACTCGGCCAGCACCCCGCGAAGGTCGGCAAAGCTAATCCCCTCCCCCACCATCAGCCCCTCCACCTGGTGGAACATGGGCAGGTGGGTGCGGTCGGGGCGGTCCCGCCGGTAGACCCGGCCCGGGCTGATGATCTGGATGCGGTCAACCTCTCCGCGCAAAAGCCGTCCGCCCAGCTCCTCCATGGCGCGGATCTGGACCGGCGAGGTGTGGGTGCGAAGCAGCATCCCCGGGGCCAGCACAAAGGTGTCCACCTCCCCCCGGGCGGGGTGGTGCTCGGGGATGTTTAGGGCCTCAAAGTTGTAGTAGTCCAGCTCCGCCTCCGGCCCCTCCCAGACGTCAAACCCCATCGTCACAAAGATCTGCACCATCTCCTCCAGGGTCTGGGTGATGGGGTGGAGGCGACCCACCAGGGGCAGGTCCCCCGAGATGGTGGGGTCAAGGTAGGAGCGGGCCATCTCCCTCCTGCGGCGAAGCTCCTCCCGCTTCTGCTTGACCAGATCCTCAAGCTCTTTCTTGAGCCGGTTTACCGCCTGACCGAAGCGGGGCCGCTCCTCCCTGGGCAGGCTGCCGATGGTGCGGGTGGCCCTGGAAAGCCACCCCTCAGGTCCCAGCGCCTTGGCCGCCGCGCGGTTTAGCTGGTCCTCGTTTGACGCCGCGGCGACCTCCTCTCGAGCACGAGAGGCAAGCTCCTCCAGCTGCTCAATACTCAGCGCTTCGGTAGACACCGAAAGTTAGGCTAGCAGATGAGGGCCCAGGGCGGAAAGGAAGCTATTTCTTGACCTCTTCCACCAGGCGGTCAAACACCTGGGGATACTCGCTGGCAATGAGGGCCAGCATCTTGCGATTAAGGGCGATCCCCTCCCGCCGGAGGGCGTTGATAAAGCGCGAATAGTTCATCCCCCGGGCGCGGCTGGCGGCGTTGATGCGGGCGTTCCACAGCCGGCGAAAGTCCCGCTTGCGCCGCTTGCGGCCCACGTAGGCATAGGCCAGCGCCTTGATCACCGCATCCTTGGCCACCTTGTAGCTCCGCGAGCGCATCCCGCGGTAGCCCTTGGCCAGCTTCAGCCACTTCTTGTGCCTTCTGCGCCTGGCAACTGCGTTGGTTGCCCGAACCATCTCTCACCTACCTCCCGATGTTTAGGGCCGGCGCAATGAGCCTCTTTATCCGCTTGCGGTCCGGCTTGGCCACCAGGACCAGCTTCTCGTTGCGGCGCTTGCGCTTGCTTGACTTCTTGGCCAGCTTGTGGCGCGCATTGGTCCTAAGGCGCATCAGCTTTCCCGTCTTGGTCACCTTGATGCGCTTGACGGTCGCCTTGTGGGTCTTCATCTTCCTCTTGGGCATGGCTCTATACCTACCCTCAGTGGTGGGAAAGGGGCGTTAGGATAGCAAAGATCCGGTCTCCGGTGAGCTTCTTACTCATCTGCTCCACCTTGGCCTCCCCCTCAAACCGGGTGAGGATCTCCTTAAGCCTCTCCAGGGCGCGGGTGTTGGCGAAGGCCTTCTCCCGTCCCCTGAGGATCAGGTTGATCTTCACCTTGTGCCCCTTGCTGAGGAACTCCTTGGCCTTCTTCACCTTGA
>JALSIF010000223.1 GCA_026981635.1 bacterium
TGTGGGCTACGGCAAGAGCCGTACCAAGCGGATCAAGCGGGGGGCAGCGGGAGAGCTGGGCCTCTCCCAGATCATGCCCTTCTGGGCGGGCAAGGAGGTGGAGGGGGTACGCATCACCCGGGAGATGCTCAACGACCCTGAGGGCAACATCCTGGCCGGCATCCTGATTTACAAGCGCTACCGGCGGATAAGCCCCGACTACCTGCTGGCCCTAGCCCGCTACAACAACCCCAGGGCACGCTACCCCACCAGCTACGCCCGCAGGGTGGACCGCTTCTACCAGAAGATAAAAAGGGGCTGGGAGGAGTGGCTGAGGGAGAATCCTCCCGCCCAGACGGTGGTGGACAACGAACCGCCGGCCTATCCCCTTCCTCTACTCCCCTAGCCTACTCGGAGCCCAGAGGAGGGGCAAAGAAGCGTACGCTCTCAATAATCTGGTCTATCTCTGCCCTCAGCCGCATCTCCACCGGCCAGGGGAAGCTGGCCTCCAAATGGTAGAGGTGGTCACTGGTGCCGTAGATGTAGTGTTCGGCGAAGCGGGGCGGCTCTTCACCGAGGTTCAGCACCTGGAAGTAGCTCACCCCTCCAAAGGCGGTGGGGATGACCGGACCCGGGTTTACATGCTGTGAGGGAGTCATGGCCAGGTGCTGGATGAGCATACGGGAAAAAAGCTGCTGACTGTAGCTGGGGGGGGAGTAGACGTGGACGCGAAGGCTGGCGCCCCGCTCCTGATCGGCGATCACCACGCCGAAGCGATCCCGCTGGGACTCGTCTCTCCAGGTGTAGTCCAGCGGAGCGGCCAGGGCCAATCCCAGGCGGGGAGAGACGAAGTGGCGCACCACCCTGCCTTCCCCCTCCTGCTGCACGTAGGTGTAGCCGTCAAAGAAGTGGGCGGCGTCGGGGGGGATGGGGGGTGGATGAACCGGCCGGCGGATGTCCAGGGTGGCACCGCGGGCGATGGTCTCGGCCAGGGCAACCTGCTCCGGAAGGGGCTCGGGGCCGGAAAGCTGGATGCTGAGCCGCCAGCCCAGCCGATCGTAGCCCCTGAGGTAGAGGTGCTCCACCACCTCCTCCCCCTCCCGCTGGTAGGCGATCACCGCCCGGCGGAGGAGCTCGGAGAAGGGGTAGAGCTCCTCCAGCAGCCGTCCAGAAAGCTCCCCCAGGCGTCGCTCCAGGGCATAGGCGGGATAGTCGCTGGGGCGTTCAGCCAGTCCCAGCGGCCCAAGGGTCTCCGCCACCAGCTCAAGTCGGGGGAGCTTGCCGGGGCGACCGGCGGTGAGCTGGTAGCGGGTGCGGTCGCGGGTTACCTGGTGGTTCCAGCTGCGGGGGATGGAGAGGCTAAGGCCAATGCGGCGCTCAACCAGCCGGTCAAAGCTCTGCCTGGGGCCGGCCTGTTCCACCCTGGGCCTAGCTGCCGGAGGTGCCCCCGCCCGGAGGGAGGGGCTGGTGGGGAGCCGAACCTTCGCCCTCCCGCGGCTCGGAAGGGGAGGACTCCTCGTCGGCCTTCTTGAGCTCCTCCTTGAACTCCCGGATGCCACGGCCTAGCCCGCGGAAGAACTGAGGAATGCGGGAGGCGCCAAACAGCACCAGGATGACCAGGGCGATGATGAGGATCTCCTGGGGACCGAGGTTCATGGCAACACCTCCAGGTTAGTATACAGGCGGCGGGCGGGGTTTAGCCTTTTTTCGCCCGCCAACCAGCTAGCCCCCTCCGGCCCAGCCCAGGCGTTTCATATATTCCGCAACCCCTTCCTCAAGCCCGAAGCGGGGTTCAAAGTCCAGGGCCTCTCTGGTGCGGGTGAGGTCGGCCTCGGTGAACTCCTGGTAGAAGTCGTAGGGGTTGTCAAAGTAGTCGGGATCCAAGGAAGTTCCAAGAGCGCTGTTTAGGGCAGCAACCACCTCGTTGAAGCTCCTTGCCCGGCCAGTTCCCACGTTGAAGATGCCGCTTACCTCCCCCGCGGCAGCCAGCAGGCAGGCCTCCACCGCAT
>JALSIF010000224.1 GCA_026981635.1 bacterium
CCCCATCCTCGCCTTGGCCCAGCTATCCCGCAAGGTGGAGGAGCGAGCGGGCAAGCGTCCCATCCTCTCCGACCTGAGGGAGTCGGGCTCCATTGAGCAGGATGCCGATGTGGTCCTCTTCCTTCACCCCAAGGGCGACATCCGGCTGGACGGGATTGGTCCGGAGCAGGATGTGGACCTTATCGTGGCCAAGAACCGCAACGGACCCACCGGGGTGATTCCCCTGCGCTTCTATCCTGACCGCACCCAGTTTGAGCAAATGACCAGGGAATAGGGGGCAACGGTAGCGGGTAGGTTTGGGGGGATGTAGAAGGGCGGCGTGGGCAGGCGGGCGATATAGTTTGGATAGATACCATGGCTCCCCCCATTGACCTTGAGCGGGTAGTGCTGAGCGACCTCCGCCGCCGGCAGGGAGCTGGCGAGGGAAGTTCAGCCCCCAGGGAAAGAGTTCTGCGCCGCCGGCTGGGCGGGCTAACCTCCCTGCGCCACTATGGCCTGGTCTTCCTGCTCCTATTCCTTGCCCTTGTGCTGGGCTTCTGGTCGGTCTATTTCTATGCCCGCAGCAGGCGGCTGGCCAGGGAGATATCCATCCTTGAGCAGCGCAACCGCTTCCTCGCCCAGCGCCTAGAGAGGCTGGAGAAGGCTAGGCGGGAGTTTGCCGACTGGCAGATTGAGGTGGAGACGGAGCTCATTGAGGCGGACCCCACTCAGGTAAATGCTCTCATCGCCCGGGGGAGGGAGCTTTTAAACACCGACCGGCTGGAGGGGGCCATCGCCGACCTTGAGCGGGCCGTCTCCCTTGCCCCCGATGACCCGAGGGCCCACTTCTACCTGGGAAGGTCCTATCTTCGCCGCGCCCAGCGGAGAAGGAGTCGCGACGAGGAGTTTCGGAAGGATGTGGGCCGGGCAGCAAAAGAGCTTGCCCAGGCGGTTGGGCTGGAGAGCGACTTTCCCACCGCCCGCCTCTACCTGGGAGTGGCCCACTTCCAGCTGGGAGACTATGAGCGGGCCCTGGCCGAGTTTGCGGCCTATATGGAGCGAAAGCCCGAATCTGCCCTGGGGATGTGGCTCATGGCCCATGCCAACTACCAGCTGGGCAGGAAGGACAAGGCGCGGGAGCTTTTCCGTGAGGCCCGAGCCCGGGATCCCGCCCTGGACATCCCCCCCGACATGCGGGAGGGGGAGGAGGGTGACAGTCAGGGCGAGGCCGAGGCGGCCCCGCCAGGGAATGCTTCGGGTTGAGCATGGCCGGCCAGAGGGGGAGGGCTGGTCTCATAGTGATCTGGGACTGCGAGTGTGGCCTTTGCCGCCGTTTCATGGTGGCTTGCCGCCGGTTGGACTGGCTCGACCGGCTTGAGTGGCGCTGCCGCCAGGAGGAGGCGCTCTACCGGCGCTACCCCGCCCTAAGCGAGGAGATGACCCAGCGCTCCATGGTGGTGCTGGTCCCGGGACGGGAGGGGAGGCCCCTTGCCGGTATCGGGGCAGTGAGGCAGGTATTTCTCCACCTTCCCCTGCTCTTCCCCATTGCCCTCCTCCTCTGGCTGCCGGGCCTCAGCCACCTGGGGGAGTGGGCCTACTACTGGGTGGCGCGCAACCGCTACCGGCTGGGGGGAAGCTGCCGCATCCGGGGTTAGGGCCTTGTGAGGGCAGACACTAAGATTAGACCGCTATGGGTGGATCAGGATTCAGCAAGGTCGGAGTGGTCGGGTTCGGTCAGATGGGCTCGGGCATCGCCCAGGTCCTCGCCCAGCACGGCTTTGAGGTCACCGTGGTGGACGTGAGCGAGGAGCGGCTGGAGAAGGGGCTGGAGGCGGTAGCAAAGTCCCTTGACCGGCTGGTCAGGCGCTACGAGAAGACCGAGGGAAAGCAGGGGGTAAGCCCGCAGCTGAGGGATGAGGCCCTCTCCCGCATTTCCACCTCCACCGAGGTGAAGGCCCTTGCGGGGATGGACCTGGTGATTGAGGCCATCGTGGAGAACTTCCAG
>JALSIF010000225.1 GCA_026981635.1 bacterium
GTGCGAGGAGGTCTTTTTTCGCGGGGTGGTGCAGATCATGCTTGAGCGGGCGACGGGGGTCTGGCCAGCGGTCGCTCTCACCGGCCTCCTCTTCGGACTGCTCCACTCCCCCCACCTGGGCCGCCCCCTCGGCACCCTGTTTCTCTACTATGCCTTCTTCGGCATGGTGCTAAGCAGCATCTACGTCTGGTCGGGCTATGACCTTGGGATGATGATCCTCATCCACGGGGGGTACGACCTGGTGGCCCTGGTGGCCATCCGGGCCAACGCCAGGCGTCTGCTTCGCTGCTACGGGACGGCGACGGGCTGAAAGGAACTTCGGGAGACAAGGGAGCAAGGAGAGATGGACAAAATCCTCATGCTTGGCATCGGCATCTTTGCCGGGGTTGCATCGGGTCTCTTTGGCGTGGGCGGGGGAATACTTCTGGTCCCTGCCATGGTTCTCCTCCTGGGGATGGACCAGCACACCGCCCAGGGAACCAGCCTGCTGGTCCTCACCCCGCCCTTCATGCTGATCGGGGCGGTCCAGTATTACAAGCAGGGCTATGTGGACCTGATTGTGGCCCTGTTTCTGGCCATCGGGCTGATGATGGGGCTGATTATGGGAGCACGGTTAAGCTTTGGTATCAACGAGCTCCTGCTGAGGAGGATGTTTGCCCTGCTTATGGCCCTGGTAGCGGTGAGGCTCTTTTTCAGCGGTGGGGCACCCTCTTAGGGTGCGGGGCTATAAAATTTCCCCTTCGGGAGGAAGCTTGCCAGCGATGTGAGAAGGTAGAGCCATGACACAACTGCCGCATAAGATCGCCATCGTGGGGGCGGGCACCATGGGTCGGGGAATCGCCCAGCTCGCCGCCCAGCACGGCTTTGAGGTTCTCCTCTACGACCAGAGTGCGGAGGCGCTGAGGACCGCCCAGGGGGAGATAGAAAAGGGCTTTCAGTACCTGGTAAGCCGGGGAAAGCTTGAGCCCCAGGAGGCCAACGACGCCGCCCTGCGCATCCACTACCTGAGCGAGTTTGACCAGCTGGGGGAGGGTGAGTTTGCCATTGAGGCGGTGGTGGAGGACCTGGAGGTCAAGACCCAGGTGTTTAGGGTGCTGGAAAAGATGCTTCACCCCCGCACCATCCTGGCCACCAACACCAGCTCCATCCCCATCACCGTCATCCAGTCGCGGGTGGATAACCCTGAGCGGGTGGTGGGGATGCACTTCTTCAACCCGGCCCCGGTCATGAAGCTGGTGGAGGTGGTCAAGGGGATGTCCACCACCGAGCGGACGGTGATTGACACCATGGAGGTGGCCCGGGCGATGGGAAAGACGCCCATCCGGGTCAAGGACTCGCCCGCCTTCGTGGTCAACCGGGTGGCGCGAAACTTCTATGGCGAGGCGCTGAGGATCGTCAGCGAGCGGCTGGCCACGGTGGAGGAGGTGGACAGCGCCCTCCGAGGGGCTGGCTTCAAGATGGGCCCCTTTGAGCTGATGGACCTCATTGGGATAGACGTGAACCTGGCGGTAAGCGAATCCACCTGGAAGGCCTTCTACATGGAGCCCCGCTTCCAGCCCCACCCCCTCCAGCGGCTGATGGTGGAGGCGGGCAGGCTGGGCAGAAAGACCGGCAAAGGCTTCTATGACTACTCCAACGGGCCCCAACGGGCCGAGGTGAAGGTGAGGTCCGACCTGGCCGAGCTTATCGTGGAGCGGATCGGGGTGATGGTGATTAACGAGGCGGCCTTCACCGTCTTTGAGGGGGTGGCCAGCCCCAGGGACATTGATACCGCCATGAAGCTGGGCACCAACTGGCCCAAGGGACCCTGCGAGTGGGCCAACGAGATGGGGATTGAAAACGTCCTTACCAGCCTGGAGAGGCTCTATGACCACTACCTGGAGCCCCGCTACCGGCCCTGCCCCCTGCTCAGGAAGATGGCCATGGACGGGGAGCGCTTCATGCTCTAGAAAAAAATCACCGGCGGATTTCCCGCCGGTGAGGAGGTGAAATTAAGATTAAGATTTTGGGAGGGACAAGCCCTCATAAAACTTATACCCCAGATTTCCCATTCCCGTCAAAGGGTGGTGAGCCGCAGGTAGAATGGCCCCGTGGCCAAGGAAGGGATCAGCCGAATTGACCTAGGCGAAAAGGACCCCCGCACCGCCTATCACTGGCTTACCCGCACGGTCGCCCCCCGGCCCATCGCCTGGGTGAGCACCAAGAGCCCGCGGGGCAAGCTGAACCTGGCTCCCTTCAGCTACTTCAACGCCGGGGGGGCAAACCCCCCCAGCCTGGTCTTCTCCTGCACCTACACCCGGGAGGGCAAGCCCAAAGACACCCTGCGAAACGTCAGAGAGACGGGGGAGTTTGTGGTCAATGTGGTCACCCGGGAGGTGGTGGAGGCGGCCAATCTAACCAGCCGGGCCTTTGAGTATGAGGTGAGCGAGTTTGAGGAGGTGGGGCTGACCCCGGCCTGGGACACCGCCCACGTGACCGTCCCCCGGGTGGCAGAAAGCCCCATCGCCTTTGAGTGCAGGGTGTTTGCCATCGTTGACCACGGCAATGGACCCCTAAGCGCCCACTATGTGATCGGGGAGGTGCTGGCGGTCCACTGCGACGCCTCGCTGCTGGATGAGGAGGGGATGCCCGACCCGGCAAAGATAGAACACTGCGCCCGGCTGGGCAAGAGCTTCTACCTTCGGGTGAGGGAGGAGGAGCTGTTTGAGCTTCCCCGCCCCTAGGCCGGGTCAGGAGCCGCCGCCTACCGCCTGGCCTAGCTCGTCAATGTGGTCCTGCTCCTCCTCGTCGGGCCCGTCCCTATCTAGGGGAGGCTCCTTGGCGGAGGCGGCCTTCCCACCCGCCTGGTTCTCGTCCACCGGCTTGTAGCTGTCTGACCAGGTGGCCCAGTCACCCTCAAAGAAGCCCCGCTTGAGGCGGTAGAGGGCGAGGGCCTCGTAGCGCTTGATCAGGCCGATGGGAGCGCGGCGGGGCTCCACCGAGCGCTCGCCGGTCTTCAGGTCCAGGAAGTACTGGGCGATGCGCATGCGGCGCTTGGCCCCCTGGGGGCCGGAGCCCGGCTCGCCGATGTAGCGGTAGATGACGATCTTGCGGTAGACGTGGCCGTCCATGCCGAAGAAGAAGAAGGGGTCCACGTACTCGCAGCGGGCGGCGTTGTCAATGATCTCCGAGCCCTCGGTGTAGCAGCCGAAGGCACGGTAGAAGCCCTCGCGGGTCCTGTCACCGAACTTGATCTCGCTTCTGAGGTAGGCCACCGGCGCCTTCCACCAGACGTTGTTGTAGGGGTCGTAGATGACGGTCTGGCCGTCGGGGCCGCTTCCCGTCCAGTAGCGGAAGAACTGGTCCTGGTAGATGCCCCTGACGGTTACCTGGGTGTTGGAGAAGGCACCGCCCTTGCCTTGGACTGCACCGGTCACCACAAAGGGGCTGACCCGAGTGAAGTTGCGCAAGACCTCAACCTGGTCAAAGATGGTGGGCTTATTGTTGGGCTGCTGGGCACCTGCCATGCCGGCAGAAAGGAGAAGCAGGCCAGCCAGGACTGTCAGGATGAGAAGCTTATAAGACCGTCCCATAGCGAAACCTCCAGGAGAGGAAACTCGCCTCTCAGGTCTCATTCTACCCAGCAAAGCGGCGGGGCAACGCCCCACTGATAGAATTCGCCTGTGGACCTGACAAGGCTCCCCCAGCCTCTGGCGGCACTTCTTGTCGCACTCTCGCTTCTCCCCGCTCCCCTGGCAGCTCTCGCCGCAGGGCCCCTCTACTTTGAGTTTGCCCTGGTGGAGGATTTTGAGCAAGGGGGAGAGAGCCTCTTCTTTGAGGGGCAGAAGGGGGAGCGGGTCTTTATGGTTACCGCCGGACGCTACCAGCTTGATGCCGGCCGCTCGGTGATCTCCGCCAGCAGCACCATTCCGGTCATTGATCCTGCCGCCCGCCTCAGCACCACCCTGGAGCTCATCTCTCCCCGGGAGAGCGACTCACCGCCCCTCTATGGGCTGATCCTTGAGCGGGCAAGGGAGGAGGAAGGGGTCTCCCTGGTGGGGTGCGGGATCAGCGGGGGAAGGGCGGTGGTCTTTGAGCTTGACGGGCCGGGGGAGAGGCCGGAGATGGTGGCCGAGGGAGCGGAGGTTAAGGAGCCCTACGGACCAGTCCGGCTTACCCTGGCCTACTTCCCCGACCGCCTGCTCTGCTACGTGGACGGGGAGCTTGCGGTGAGGGCACCCCTTCCCCCCTACCGGCCCAAGGGAGTGGGGATGTTTGTGGCCGGGGGAGGGGTGCTGGCGGCAGACGACCTGGTTTTACAGAAGCCGGTCTTTCGGGCCATGGACCTCACGACCGACTTCAGCGATCTCAGGGAGGAGGCCAAACGGTGGTTTGTGGGCAGGGCGGGAAATGCAGTCTACGCCCTCAGGGAGGAGGGCTATGTGATCAACACCATGTCGGCCCGCCGCCCGGCGGTGGCCATGCCTGAGGGGGGAGCGGCGGACCTCTCCCTCTCGGCCTCCCTGAGGTACCTTGACGGCGACCCCTCGGTGGGCTTCGGGCTCTTCATCCGCGCCCGCTCCGACCGGCAGGGGAGGATGAGCTACCTCAGGGTGCTAATAAACGACCTCAGCGGGGTGGTGGTCCAGCTCCACACCCCCAAGGGGGAGAAGAACCTCTGGGGGTGGGAGATAAGCAAGCTCTACCGGGAGGGGGAGGAGAACCGGCTCCGAGTGGAGGTGTTTGGCAGGAACCTCTATGTGAGCCTGAACGGCCAGCGGGTGGCCGCCCTCAGTCTGCCGGAGGACCTTACCATCCAGCCGGGCCGCTTCGGCATCATCGTCTTTCCGGGGACCAAGGTGGCCGTCTCCCACTTTGCCGTCCAGGTCCACGACCCGGCCATCCTGCCCAGCGGAGGTGGTGAGCCTTGAGCAAGGGAAGGCCGGTGGAGGGAGCACCGGAGGCGGGCCGCCCCGGTCCTCTGCCTGGGGCAGGCCGGACGCACACCGCCGGGGGAGAAGGGGAAAGCTTCCCCAAGGTCAGCGTCCCCCAGGAGCTTGTCCAGGCGGTGGAGGAGGCGGGGGAAAGACTCACCAAGGACCCCACTCCCCAGACCCTGGAGGACTACCGGCGGGCGGTAAAGCGGCTTATAGAAAGGGTGCTGGAGGAGGCGGCCCGGGTGAGGAGCGAGCTGGGGCTTAGCGGCTCGGGCCACCTGTTTACCACCGTGGCCAAGGTGAACGAGAGGCTGCTGGAGCTGGCCGACGAGGTGCTCAGGCGGGAGCGGGAGGTGGTGCGCATCGCCCACATCACCGAGGAGATCAAGGGACTGATCATTGACCTGGTGAAGTAGGGATGGAGGGAGGCAGGGGGAGGCTGTGGGGATTTGAGCGGGAGCGGGAGCTCCTTTCCCGCCTGATCCGCTCAGGCAGGACCGGCGGCTGCTTCATCCTTACCGGCCCCCTGGGGGTGGGCAAGACCACCCTGGCGCTGGCCTTTGCCATGGCCCTGGTCTGTGAGCAGAAGCCGGGCGAGGGGATGGTTTTCTGCGGGAAGTGTAGGGGCTGCCGGGCGGTGAGGGAGGTGAGGGGGGAGGACTTCATCTACCTCTTTCCCGAGGGCAAGTTCATCTCCCACGAGACGGTTAGCGACCACCAGATCACCCTCCGGGCATTTCAGCGGCCCCAGCAGCTCAGGCGGCGCTTGATACTCATGGACGAGTGCGAGAAGCTCAACCCCCAGAGCGCCAACCAGCTCTTAAAGACCCTGGAGGAGGCCCCCAGCTATACCACCTTCCTGCTGGTCACCGACACCGAGCACCTGGTCCTGCCCACCATCATGAGCCGTTGCCGGCGCATCCTGGTTGGACCGGCGAGGGAGGAGGAGCTGAGGCAGGCTGCTGGTGAGCTTTTCGGGGAGGGCAGGTTACCTGAGGAGCTTGCCCCGGCCCTGGGCGGCCGCATCGCCCTGATGACAAACCTGCTGGAGACAGAAGGACTGGTGGAGGGGGTCCTGGGCTACGGATCGCTGCTGGCGGAGATCATCTCAGGGAGGGAGGAGGCGGTCTCCCGGGCAACTCTACTTCTCAGCCAGCTGGCCCGGGCACTGGCAGAGACCTACCAGGCCCGGGAGCAGGAGAGGCTGGTTCGGGTATTCGGGGAGGGGGAGAAGAGGAGCAAGCTCTCCGAGGCGAGAAAGAGCGAGCTTCGTCGCCGGGCCAAGGCGGTGGTGCTGGAGCTGGGACTCAGACTGGCGATGGACCGCTGCGGCTTGGAGGGGGAGCGGGGAAGGAGGATGCTCATGGCCTATCTAAGGCTGATGCAGGACCTCAGGTTCAATGTGGTTGAGGCGACCACCGATCTTGATCCCCACCTGATCCTGGCGGGAGGCGTGCCACCCGGAGCCGGCTAAGGGGAGAGCTTCTTAACCTCCTTGGCCATGATAACCACCATTTCACTCACCTCAGTTCTTTCCACTTTTACCCCCTTGTCAACCACGGGTGGAAGTTGATCCGATTCTCCATCCCCTCCGGTGAGAAACTTGAGAAACTCCAAATCAAGCATGGTCGCAAGACCCAGCACCTTGACCTTGTCTCCACTTTTAAGCCTGAAGGTCTCTCCGCCCTGGGTAGTGGAATAGGTCACCATGACCATCTTATTTAGTTTCACCGCCTCTCCTCTCTGGCGCTTGCGATTGATCTCCTCAGTAACCAAGATAAAACCAGTAGAACCTGGCGAGCCCACTTCAAACTCTGCCCCTCCCCCTTCCAGGCCCAGAAGTACATAACCTTCCAGCTCAACCCATTTCCCCTCTCCCGCTGAGGGGGTTTGATAAAGAGTCTCTAAGCTTATAGTTCCGTCAACCTTCTTCCTGGCCTCATCAATACTCGTTCTCTCAACCTCAAGCTGTGTTTGCACCATCTCCCCAATACCTAGTTTGTTGGCAAAGTAGAAAGAAAATCCTAAACAACCAACGAAAAGGAGCCCGAGTAATACAATGGGCCCAATACAGCAGCCGACTATGAGCCAGGGAATGGGGTTAGAAGCCCTGGGTGGAGGAGGAGGCTCAGGGGGAGGTTGATACCGGTAGGCCATAGTTGATTAATTATAGGTACGGCACCCGGATTGACAAGATGACGAATAAATCAAGGACAAAGGCAGCTGGACTACTGACTCGTGTTTATCCTATCCTTACCCTCCAAAAGGAGTTCGGCCAGACTTCCCCGGCGATAGCCTTGGGGGTCGGCGGCGACCGCCTCAAATCCCAGGGCAAGGAGCCTGTCTGCCAGACCACCACGGAGCAGTTTCTCCAGCCGGGGGACCTGGGAGCGCTCCACCTGGATGAGGGCCTGCTTCCCCAGGTCGCGCACCCGACAGAGGACAAAGCCCTCCTCCCTAAGGATCAGTTCGGCCTGCTCAACCCTGGCCAGGCGCTCCGGGGTGACCCTAAGGCCGTAGGCGATGCGGCTGGCCAGACAGGGGCTGGCGGGCCGGTCCCACTGGGGCAGGCCCAGAAGGCGGCTTAGCTCCCTCACCTCCTGCTTGTCTATCCCCAGCTCCACCAGGGGAGAGCGCACCCCGAGCTCCCGAGCTGCCCTGAGCCCTGGGCGGTAGTCGGAGAGGTCGCTCCGGTTGGTTCCGTCCACCACCACATAGCCCAGGGGGAGGGCAAACTCGGCCGCCCTGGAGTAGAGTTCCAGCTTGCAGAAGTAGCACCGCTCGGGAGGGTTGTCCCGGTAGCGGGGGTCGGATAGCTCCCGGGTCCGCACCATAACCCGCTCAATGCCGTGGTCGCGGATGAAGCGGTGGGCAAAGTCACGGTCCCAGATGGGAAAGCTCTCCGCCACCCCCTGAAAGGCGATCACCCGCTCCGCCTCGGAGAGGTGGGCGGCAAAGAGGACCAGGGTGGAGTCGACCCCGCCCGAGTAGCAGACCACCACACCGGGGTAGCCCGAGAACCAGTCAATCAGCGAGTGGGCCTTGATGAGCAGTGCCTCCCGCTCCACGGGGAGGCATTCTAGCTAAGCTCAGGCGTGCTCAGCGATGAGCTCCACGAACTGGTCAAACAGGTAGGTGTTGTCCAGTGGACCGGGGGATCCTTCCGGGTGGTACTGGACGGCAAAGGCAGGGAGCTCCCGGTGGCGAAGGCCCTCCACCGAGCCGTCGTTGACGTTCAGGTGGGTGATGAGCACCTCGGGCCGGTCGGGGGCGGGGTAGGGCCCATCGGGCAGGACGGGAGGCCTCACCTCCGGGTCGTAGCCCGGGTAGGGGGCGTGGACGGCGTAGCCGTGGTTGTGGCTGGAGATGTTTACCCGCCCCGCTGCAAGGTCCATCACCGGGTGATTGGCCCCCCGGTGGCCGAACTTGAGCTTGTAGGTGCGAAGGCCAAAGAGCAGGCCCAGGAGCTGGTTGCCCAGGCAGATGCCGAAGGTGGGCAGGGCGCGGCGGAGGACCAGCTCCTCCAGCAGGGGCCTTACGGTGGGGAAGCAGGTGGCGGGGTCGCCGGGGCCGTTGGAGATGAAGAGGCCGTGGGGCTCAAACTCCAGCACCTCCTCCACCCTCACCCCGGCGGGATAGATCATGAGCCTAAGCCCCCGGCTGGCAAGCTCCCTAGCGATGGCCCGCTTCATCCCGCAGTGAAGGCAGGCCACTCGGAAGCACTCCTCCCCCTCAGGGGGGACCTCCTGGGGCTCCCTGGGGGTGACCTCGCCAACCAGGTCAAACTCGCCCAGGTCGGGGAGAGTCTGAGCCATGCGGATGGCCTCCGCCTCGCTTAGCTCGGTGGTTATCACCCCGTTCATGGCCCCCTTCTCCCTCAGGCGCATGGCCACCAGGCGGGTGTCCACCCCCTCAATGGCCAGCACCCCCTGCTCCCGCAGCCATTCCCTCAGGGTGAGGGCGGCGCGGGGGTGGGAATCCTCCTGGTAGAGGCGGCTTATCACCAGGCCCTTGGCCTGTATCTCCTCCGACTGGCTCACCTCGGGGTCAACCCCGTAGCAGCCGATCAGGGGGAAGGTGAGGGTGAGGATCTCCCCCCGATAGCTGGGGTCGGTGAGCATCTCCTGGTAGCCGGTCATGGAGGTGTTGAAGACCACCTCGCCGCCCACCGTCCCTTGGCCGGAGATGGCCCGGCCCCGCAGGACTGTCCCGTCGGCCAAAACTAGCAGTGCCCTTCTCTCCACCGTCTCCCTCTAGACCTCTGCCTTGGCCAGCTACCCGGCCAGGCAAGAGTTTATCGGAGTGGCCACCTGGGCCGGGCGGGGCGGTTTGGGGCATAATGGGGGAGGTTTGGAAACGGCACGGGCAAGGCCCTGCTAGGGGGATCAGGAGATGGGCTTCTTCTACCTGCTTCTGCTTCTGGTGGTGGCGGCCATCGTGGGCGGCCTGGGTGCGAGGCTGGCCGGCCAGGACAACCTGGGCTGTCTGGGCTCCATTGCGGTGGGCTTCATCGGGGCGCTGATCGGAAGCTACCTCAGCCGGCTGATGGCCATCCCCGACCTGATCTACCTGCCCACCCGCCGGGGGCCCGACTTCCCCCTCATCTGGTCCATCGTGGGAGCGGCACTGTTCGTGGCCCTGCTAGGGCTCCTGCGCCGGCGCTAGTCAGGAGCCTCCCAAGCTGAGCTCGGCCTGGCCGCTGAGCCCCGCCGAATCGGTTACCACCACCGAGATGGTGGCCCCGGCGGGGGGATCTGTCCAGACCACCGTGTCCTCAAGTTCGTCCGTGGCCAGCCTCTCGCTGTGGTCCAGGCTGCCACCGCTCACGCTCCACTGGTAGTCATAGGTCTCGCCGAAGACCCAGTCGGCATCCTCCACCCTGGCAGTCACCTCAAACCCCCCTTCCGGGTGAGGAGTCAAGGTGAGGCTAACCGATGGTGCCTGGGCGGGAGGGCGCATCGCTACCCGGAGGGTGAAGGTGGCCACCAGCCCCACTCCCGGGTCGGCGCTGTCGTGGATGAGGAAGAAGAGCTTTAGCTCGCCCGGCAGGCGGGGGGTGGTGGTGAGAACAAACTGCTCCCCCTCATCAACCTGGAAGATGGGGAAGGCGGCGGGAAAGGGGTCGCTTGAGCCGGAAGCGCTTGCCTCAATGCGGTAGGGGGCCTCGCCGCCGAGCAGGTTGAAGCTGAAGCTGAGGGGCTCGCCCGCCACCGCCTCAATCAGTCCCAGGTTCATGGACCACTGGCTGGGGGTGAGGCCCAGGCTGCGGGGGACGCCCCGCTCCCCCACCTGGACCTCGGGGCCGACCAGAAGCTCGGGGCGAAAGTCGCCCCGCGAAGGCGGCTCCAGCCTGACGTTGTCGGCCACCGGCGGTTCGGGAGGAGTGGTGGGGGGAGCGGAGATGAAGACCAAGGCGTAGCTTCCCCCCTGGCGGGCGAAGAAATAGACCCGGGCAGGCTCCACCCCCAGGTCGTCCTCCACAATGCGATCTATGGCCACCTCCTCCCCGCCGCCGCTGCCATCAAGCCTCAGCACCCGAAAATGAGAGACGGTCTCAGGCGGGGCGAGGGAGGCGGAGAGCTTGTCCACCCCGATGCGCACCGGGATGCTTACCTCAAAGCTGAACTGAGGCGCCGGGTCCAGGGTGAGGTTGAGGCCGCCCACGAAGTGCTCCCTTACTCCCAGGGCGAGGGGCCGGTCAAGCTCGCTTGGCTCTGCCGCCGTGGTCAGCTCTACCGCGGTCTGCCCGGCAATGGCCACGGCGGGAAAGCTCACCACCACACCACCGGCGCTCACCTCCCCGCCCACGTTGGGGGCGAGGGTTGCGGTGGCCCGGTCGGGGAAGACCACCGTCTCGGCGGTGAGCCGGTCGGGGGGGCGGGCGATGGGCTTGTCCCCTCCCCCGCCGCAGGACAGGGCCATGAGGCCCAGGGGGAGGAGAACTGCCCCAAGTAGCAAGCCTTGCCTCTTCATCTCGCTAGTAGTCGTCGCCCTGGGCCTGGGAGTCACCCGGCTCCAGGCGGTAGGAGTCCTCGTCGTAGTGGCGGGTAGAGAACTCAAAGATCTCCGCATCCTCAATGCCGGTGAAGCGGTGGGGGGTGCCGGGCTCCAGCAGGCACTTGTCCCCCGGGCCCATGAGGCGGATCTCGCGCACCCCGTCGGGGTAGTTGATCTCTAGGGCGAGGCGGCCCGACTGGACGAAGAAGGTCTCGGTCTTCAGCTTGTGGTAGTGGAGGCTTGAGCGCCTGCCCGCCCTAAGGATCAGCTTCTTGCCGCAGTAGAGGTCGGTGTTCTCAATCCACTCCTCCCTGCCCCACCCCTTGGGGACGATCTTTATGGGGGTTTCCAGCTTGGCCATGGGCAAGCCATTCTACCCCGCCTATGGGCCGGTGCCCCGCTCACGGAACTACTCGCCCCCCGAGGCCAGGTCGGGCTGCTCTTCCTCCCGGGGGAGGGGAAACTCAATCAATCTGCCGCTCATCGCCTGGCGGACGTGGTGCTCGTCTATGACGATCTTGTTCACCTTCTTGCCCGGCAGCTCATACATCAGGTCTAGCAGGACCTTTTCCATGATGGAACGCAGGCCACGGGCGCCGGTCCCGCGCCGCACCGCCTGGCGGGCCACCTCGCGGAGGGCGGCCTCGGTGAACTCAAGCTTCACCCCCTCCTTCTGGAAGAGGTACTGGTACTGCTTGAGGAGGGAGTTGCGGGGTTCCTTGAGGATGCGCACCAGGTCCTTCTCTCCCAGGTCCTCCAGCGGAGCCACCACCGGCAGGCGGCCCACCAGCTCGGGGATGAGACCGAACTTAATCAGGTCCTCCGGCTCAACGTGTCTTAGGAGTTCCTCGCGAGGAACCTGGCGGCCTACCTCGCGGTGGGCGGTGCGGAAGCCAATCACCTGCTCGCCCAGCCGCTTGGCCACGATCTGCTCCAGGCCGTTGAAGGCCCCGCCGCAGATGAAGAGGATGTTGGTGGTGTCAATCTGGATGAAGTCGTCCTGTGGGTGCTTGCGGCCGCCGTGGGGGGGCACGTTGGCCACCGTCCCCTCCAGGAGCTTAAGCAGGGCCTGCTGGACCCCCTCCCCGCTCACGTCGCGGGTGATGGAGGGGTTCTCGCTCTTGCGGCTGATCTTGTCTATCTCGTCAATGAAGACGATGCCCCGCTCGGTCTCGGCGATGGCCTCGGCGGGAGAGAGATCCCCCTGCTCGCTGGCCACCTGGTAGAGGCGAAGGAGGATGTTTTCCACATCCTCCCCCACATAGCCCGCCTCGGTCAGACTGGTGGCGTCGGCGATGGCGAAGGGAACGTCCAGGATCTTGGCGATGGTGCGGGCGATCAGGGTCTTGCCGGTGCCGGTGTTGCCAATCATGAGGATGTTGGCCTTCTCTATCTCCAGCCCCTCGCTCTCCTGGTCAATGACGGAGTTGATCCGCTTGTAGTGGTTGTAGACCGCCACCGCCACCACCTTCTTGGCGTAGTCCTGGCGGATGACGTACTTGTCCAGGTGCTCAACGATCTGGCGGGGAAGGGGAACCTGCTGCTGGGTGACCACCCGGGCCCGCCCCCGCGAGGTGGAAGACTCCAGCAGGTTCTCGCAGGTGCGCACGCACTCCTCGCAGATGTAGACCCCCGGACCCTTGATCATCCGAAGGTCGGGTTTCTGCACCTCGCCACAGAAGCTGCAGCGGGGAAGCTCTGAGTTGAAGTCTCTGGGATCCACCATAGCTTGCCCCCTTGTCTAGGGCTCTCTAATCATACCCCCGCGGGGGCGGTTGTGTTCCCCCCGGGTCAATCGTCCGTCAACCGCTCAAGACTGAGCCTTCCCGCCAGGGGAAGGACAAGGAGCTGGTGGGGAAGGGAGGCAAGGGGTATAAGTTCCAGTCCCTTCTCCCGGCAGAGGGCAAGCAGTCTGGCTCCCTCGCGGCCGCGGACGAGGCTGAGCACCGCCCATTCCTCTCCCCATTCCTCCACCACCAGCAGTCCAGCCGCTCGGCCGATCCAGAGCTGGCTCTCCACCGCCGGAGGCTCTTCGTGGTAGAGGAAGAGCTCCCGCTCGGGGAGAAATGTCCACTCCACCCGGACCTCACCAGCCCTGGAGGCAAAGACAGCCGCAAACCTTCCCCCCAGCCAGCCTGGCCAGTCCCGGCGCTCTCTCCCCTTGTCGCTCATCCGGTGGCGATGGCAAGCAGAATCCTCACCAGGGCGCTTAGGTCCCTGAGGTCAATAACTTCGGTGGCATGGGTGTAGCGGACTGGTATAGAAAGTGGCAGCACCCTGGCACCAGTAGGCTCCCACACCGAGCCATCATTGCCCCCGCGAGTGGCAATGGCGTGCTCCTGAACCGGGGTTGAGGTGCGGGTGGCAAGGGAGATAACCCCGTCAACCAGCGGCCTCTCTGCCACCGTGGTGGAGTCCATGGCACGGACACAGAACCCCTCCCCCAGCCTGGCCTGCCCCAGGGCCTCACTCTCCCCGAAGGGGGAGTCGCTGGCAGGGAATATGTCCACCGGCACCACCAGGTCAAAGGGGCCCAGGGCGTGGGCGAGCTGCCTTGCCCCCCTGAGGCCCAGCTCCTCCTGGACGGAGAATGCCACCACCAGCTCGGCCTGGCTGGGGTCTGCCACCG
>JALSIF010000226.1 GCA_026981635.1 bacterium
CCATCTCGGGGGTGAAGATGACCAGCTCCCGGTCCAGCTCGGGGTTCTTCTCCAGCACCCGGCGAAGGATCTCCTTCTCATTCAGGGGGCGACCGGCCTCCTTGAGCACCTGGTAGGCCTGGGGATTTACATCAATCCACTCCTTTCTTCCCCAGCGGCCCTTATGACGGCGCAGTCCCTCCACCTTGGCCGGGTCCAGGGCGACCTGGGAGTACTTGATGCCTAGCTTCTTGGCCACCGCCCGCTTTAGATCGCGCTCGGTGACGAAGCGGCGGAGCTCATCAATCGCCTCCATCACCACCTGGTGCTCGGGGAGCTTGGCCTTACTTATCCGCCAGAGCTTCTGCTTCTTGCCCTCTCTGGTGGAGGTGCGACCGGAGAAGTAGTCGTAGTTCTTGAGCACCGGCTTTACATAGGTATCAAAGATCTCCTGGTCGTCACCTTCAAGCTCAAGGACTTCCCTGATGTGGGCGACGATCTGGTCTTCGCTGACCGGCTCGTGCTCGTAGACGAAGAGCTTGATAATGTCTACATTGCTGAGAGTTGTGGTGGATCCGCTCGGCATCTTTCCCCTTGTGTGCTTCCTGCTTGCTTGTCCTTATTTCCCCTTTGCGGTCGGGCCTCGGGCGCCCACCGACGCCCAATCCCTAACTATAACCCACTACCAACTGGGGGTATTTGTGAGGGCCAGGTGGGCCGGCCTACTCCTTGAAGCGGGAAAGCTTTTCCTTCACCTCCTGCTCAATGCGGTCCAGGGCCTCACTGAGGGGCATGGCGCCCAGGTCGCCGTCAAAGTAGCTTCGCACCGCGACGTTGCCGCTTTCCGCCTCCCGCCGGCCCACCACGAATAGGTAGGGGACCTTGCGCACCGTCCAGTTTCTGATCTTCTTGCCCAAGGTCTCATCGGAGGTGTCAAGCACCGCCCTCAGTCCCCGGGCCTGGCTCTGCTCCCAGACCCTGCGGGCGTAGTCCATCACCTCGTCGGAGATGGGCACCACCGCCACCTGCTCGGGAGAAAGCCAGGTGGGGAAGGCGCCCCCGTAGTGTTCGGTGAGCAGGGCCATGAAGCGCTCAAAGCTGCCGAAGATGGCCCGGTGGATCATGATGGGCTCGTGCTCCCTTCCGTCGGGGCCGATGAAGGTCAGGCCGAAGCGCTGGGGGAGCTGGAAGTCAAGCTGGACGGTGGCGGTCTGCCACTCCCGGTCCAGGGCGTCAAGCACCTTGAAGTCGATCTTGGGGCCGTAGAAGGTGCCCTCCCCCTCGTGGACCTCGTAGGGGATGGCAAACTTCTCCAGCACCCGCCTCAGGCCGCCCTCGGCCAGCTCCCACTGCTCGTCGGTGCCGAGGGACTTCTCGGGGCGGGTGGAAAGCTCCACGTAGTAGCTAAAGTCAAAGGTGTCCAGGGTATCCATGGTGAAGCGGAGCACCCGCTCAATCTCCCCCTCGTACTGGTCGGGGGCGCAGAAGATGTGGGCGTCGTCCTGGGTAAAGCCGCGCACCCGAAGCAGGCCGGAGAGCACCCCGCTTCGCTCGTAGCGGTAGACGGTGCCGAACTCAAAGAGGCGCAGGGGAAGGTCGCGGAAGCTCCTCAGGCGGGACTGGTAGATGAGGATGTGGCCGGGGCAGTTCATGGGCTTCAGGCCGTAGTCAAAACCCTGCCCCTCCTCGTCCGCACCATCTCCGCAATGGGCCCTCTCCTCGGCCTCATCATCCAAGGGGAGCACGCCAAACATGTTTTCCCGGTAGTTCTGAAGGTGTCCGCTCACCTGCCAGGACTTGGCGCGAAGTATATGCGGGGTATAGACCGGCTGGTAGCCGCGCCTCAGGTGCTCCCCGGCGTGCCAGCGCTCAAGCTCGTAGCGCACCACCGCCCCGCGGGGAAGCCAGAAGACCAGCCCGGGGCCGGCAAGGTCAAAGAACTCAAACAGCTCAAGCTCGCGGCCCAGCTTCTGGTGGGTGCGCTGGC
>JALSIF010000227.1 GCA_026981635.1 bacterium
AGCCCATGGGCTCAATCTGGGTCCTGAGCTCATCCAGAGTGAGCACGCTCACCAGTTGCACCCGGCCAGGCAGATAGGACGACTCGGTGCTACCTGAAGTCCCCTGGTAGGAAGGGAAGTAGCTGGTGATGGGCTCAGCGGTGGACTTGCCAGAACTTCCCTTGCCTCCACAGGAGGTAAGCAGAAAAGCTCCCAATAGAGAGAGCAGACCCAAACCGATAATAGTTCTAGCCAACCGACTGCGCATGGTCTTCATCTCCCAGGAAGATTTGCCTTGGCTCCACCAAGGGCACACCCTCCATATCACCTGAGCCAGGCTATGGCGATTATACCCACCACCCCTGCTCAGGGCGACGGGCTCAAAGGGATAGCAGGTAAGAGAGGGTGAAGAGGAACCGGTAGGGAATTCCAGCCGCTGCAAACCGCTCTGTAGCACCGCTCTCCCGGTCAACCACCGCCACCACCCGGACCACCTCAAGTCCCTCCTGGCGGATCACCCCAATCGCCTCAAGGGCCGCCTTGCCGGTGGTGACCACATCCTCCACCAGCACCACCCGCTCGCCGGGACTGAAATTGCCTTCAATCTGTTTGGCGGTGCCGTACTCCTTCCTCCCCTGCCGGACAAACAGGGCGGGCAAACTGGTACTCAGGCTCAAAGCGGTTACCAGGGGTATCCCTCCTAGCTCTACCCCCGCCAGGCGGTCAAACTCACCCTCCCCAGGCAGGATCTCCCTGAGTGCCTCAGCCACCAACTTCAGGGAGTCGGGGTCAGCTTCCATCAGGTACTTGTCAAAGTAGAAGCGGGAGCGGGCACCGCTGTGAAGGACAAAGTCTCCCTCCAAGAGGGCGACCTGCTTGAGTTTCCTGGCCAGCTGCTCAAGCTCAGGCCGGTTGGGTGCGGGCAGCAGGCCCGCCCCTCTATCTGGGGAAGTAGCATCCATCGGGCCCACCCTAAAGCGGTCTAGATGACCAGGATACCGCGGGCACTCACCCGGATGTCAGAGCGCGGGTAGTCACCCACCGGCACGGTTATCTCCACATACTTGTCGTTTCTGATTACCCCGAAGGTGATGGGCTGGTCCTTCTTCATAAAGAAGAGGATGCGCAGTAGCTGGCCGGTTGAGCGGAGGGGTTCCTTCTCTACCCGCCTCTCCCGCTCGGTGCCCGGAAACAGGGTGTAGGAGACATCTACCAGGAAGTCGCCCCGGTTGATTCCATAGTTTCTGGCCGGACTTTCGGGCATAGTGTCGTTTACCAGCAGCCCAACATCCCAGTACTGGTCGGGCAGGCCCAGGGTCATGCGCAGAGAGTTGGGGACCTGCCCTGCCCCAAACTCACCGAAACCTCCCTGGGTCATGCTAAGCCAGGGTTCAATTCCCAGGTAGGGGTTGAAGGCGTTGCAGTCAAGGTCAGATCCGCCCCCCTTGCAGCCGTTCTTCACATTCTCAATTATCTGGTCGGCGATGTAGCGCAGTACATCCGAATTCATGAAGAAGTTGGTGTTCTGCAGGCCGGTGGCGATGATGTGCATCCCCATGAGCTCCCCCTTCCAGTTGAAGAGACCACCACCGTCGTTTCCCGGGTTGATGGTGGCGTCGGTCTGGATGGCGTCGGGAATGAAGGCTCCCCCCGGCGTGGTTACGTTGCGGATGGCGCTCACGATACCCAGAGTCACGGTGGAACCAAAGCCAGCCGAGTTGCCGATGGCCAGGGCGATGTCACCCTGGGAAACGGTGCTAATGGGCGCAAAGGGAGGAACCGGAAGCCCCTGCTTGTCAATTTTGATGATGGCGATGTCATAGCGGTTGTCGGCGTGGACCACCTGCCCTGGGATTCCTTCCTCCTTCTCCTCCTCGGTCATGAACTGGTCCTGGATGCCCTCATCCAGGTAGATGCGCACCGAGTCAACATCCTGGACCTTGCGCGCCACGGTGAGGATGTAGCCGTCGGAGGT
>JALSIF010000228.1 GCA_026981635.1 bacterium
CTCCTCCATCAGGGGGCGAAGGTGCTCCGGGGCGGAGGCGATCTCCTCCTCCCTGAAGGGCTCAAGGGCCTCCTTCCAGCCGGGCCACTGGGTGAAGTGGGCGATGGCCTTCCTCAGTGCCCACATCTCGGCCGCAACCTCGCTCTGGCGGCGGGCCTCCTCCTTGTAGCCCCGCACCGTATCCACGATCTCGCCCAGGTAGCGGGTGCGGCTGGGGGGGATGATGTAGTGGCGGATGGGCTCGCCCAGGGGAAGCTCCCTAGTGTAGCGGCCAGAAAGCTCCTCGCCGGTAAGTTCTCCCAGCCTCTCCAGCAGGTGGACATAGACGGTGTTCACCCCCCGGTCGCCCACCTGGCTGGCGATGGCGCCAAAGACCGGCATCTCTTCCAGGGGCTGGCCGAACAGGTGGTGGGCCCGCTGGTAGGCCTTGCGCACATCCCTGAGGGCGTCCTCTGCCCCCGGCTTGTCAAACTTGTTGATCACCACCAGGTCGGCAAGGTCAATCATCTCAATCTTTTCCAGCTGGGTCTGGGCGCCATACTCGGGGGTCATCACGTAGATGGAAAGGTCGGAAAGCTCCACGATGGCGCTGTCGGCCTGGCCGATGCCGCTGGTCTCGCAGATGATCAGGTCAAAGCCGGCCGCCTTGCAGATGGCGATGGCCTCGTCCAGGGCCTCGCTGATCTCCCGCCCCGACCCGCGGGTGGCCATGGAGCGCATGTAGACCCGGCCCGAGCCGAGGGAGTTAACCCGGATGCGGTCCCCCAGCAGGGCGCCGCCGGTGCGCTTCTTGGTGGGGTCCACCGAGAGGATGGCCACCCGCCGCTCGGGGAAGTCCTCAATGTAGCGGCGCACCAGCTCGTCCACCAGGGAGCTCTTGCCCGACCCGCCGGTGCCGGTCACCCCCACAACCGGGATGGTCTTCTCCACCGGCCGGCGGCGGACCTCCCCCATCACCTCGGCAAAGAGCTCCTCCTCCACCTCCCCCTCCTGGGCCGCCTCGGCCAGGGTGATGAGGCGGGCGATGGCCTGCCAGTTGTCGGGGGAGAGGGCCTCCACCTCACCGTTTAGGGGCCTTGCCTCCAGCACCGAGAAGTCGCACTCGCGCAGGATGTCGTTGATCATCCCCTGCAGGCCGAGCTTGCGGCCGTCCTCCGGGTGGTAGATGCGGGTGATGCCGTAGGCCTCAAGCTCCGCCTTCTCCTGGGGGACGATGGTGCCGCCTCCGCCGCCAAACACCTTGATGTGGCCGGCCCCCCGCTGGTGGAGCAGGTCATAGAGGTACTTGTAGAACTCCATGTGGCCGCCCTGGTAGCTGGAGACGGCGACTGCCTGGACGTCCTCCTGGATGGCGGCGTCAACGATCTCCCTGACTGACCGGTTGTGCCCCAGGTGGATCACCTCCGCCCCCGACGCCTGGAGCACCCGGCGGATGATGTTGATGGCCGCATCGTGGCCGTCAAACAGGGAGGTGGCGGTCACGATGCGCACCTTGTGGGTGGGGCGGTAGACCTCGGGACGACGACGCTTGGGGATTGCTCGGGTGGTAGTTACAGCCACAGCACCTAATTGTAAAGCACCGGGGCAGGATCTTTCGCCACCGGGTGCGTTTTGGGGCCTGGGGAAGGGCAAAAGGACGCCCTCAGAAGCGGGCGAGGGCCTCTAGCTCGGCCGGGGAAAGCTCTACCCTCCCCTCCCTTGCCGCCTTCCTCAGGTTCTTCCACGCCCGCCTAAACAGTGGGTTTAGGGGGGTCCAGGTGGGCCTCACCCCGGACGGGGTCATGGGCTCGGTGAGGGGGATGTTTCTTAGAAGCTCCCGCTCCACCCTGAGGGCATCTTCCTCCTTCCCCTGGTTCCGAAGCAGCCGGGCCAGGTAGAAGTAGTGGATGGGGTAGTCGCGGGGGGCAAGCCTCAGGGCCTCGCGAAGCTCCCGTTCTGCCCCCGCCAGGT
>JALSIF010000229.1 GCA_026981635.1 bacterium
GGCCAGCTTGCGGCTGCCGGGCAGCTCCTGGCCAGGGCGGAGCACCCCCTCGTCTACCATCTTTTTGATCTGCTCAACGATCTGGCGGTAGACGGGGACCTTGGACCGCTTGTCTATCTTGATCAGCACAGGGTGGGGAAAGCATATCGGTATGAGCCAGAGCGATAAATAACCGGTTGAACCCCATTTCAGGGTAACCGGTCAGCGCACCGGCTGGTAGCCGGCTACCTGTCCCGCTGCCCGACTAGCGCTCCAGCAGGCCGAACTCCTGGAAGACGTTTCTTGCCACCACAATGCGCAGGATTTCGCTGGTCCCTTCGTAGATCTCGGTGAGCTTTGCCTCCCTGAAGTAGCGCTCGGCGGGAAACTCCTTGGTGTAGCCATAGCCGCCCAGAAGCTGGACCGCCTTGTCGGAGACATACATGGCGGTCTCGCTGGCAAAGAGCTTGGCCATGGCGCTCTCCTTGGTGTAGCGCACCCCCTTGTCCTTGAGGGCGGCCGCCCGGTAGACCAAAAGCCTTGCCGCCTCAATGCGGGTGGCCATGTCGGTGACGTAGTTCTGCAGAGCCTGGATCTCTCTAAGCTTCTTGCCAAACTGGACCCGCTGGTCAAGGTACTTTACGGCGCACTCAAAGGCCCCCTGGGCGATCCCCAGGGCCTGGGCGGCGATGGTCACCCGGCTGGCGTCAAGGGCCTGCATGGCGATGTAGAAGCCCTTGTTCTCCTCCCCCAGCAGGTTCTCCGCCGGCACCTTGCAGTCCTTGAAGATGAGCTCCGCCGTGTCGGAGGCGTTCATCCCCATCTTGTCCTCAATCTTTCCGATCTCAAAGCCGGGGGTGCCCTTCTCCACGAAGATGGCGCTTATGCCGCGAGACTTTTTAGGGGCGTCGGGGTCGGTGCGCACAAAGACCAGGTAGAGGTCGGCGATGGCCCCGTTGGTCACCCAGGACTTGGTCCCGTTCAGCACGTAGTAGTCGCCCTGGCGCTCCGCCCGGCAGATGAGGGCGGCCGCATCGCTCCCCGAGCCCGGCTCGGAGAGGGAGTAGGCGCCCAGGATCTCCCCGCTGGCCATCTTGGGCAGCCACTTCTTCTTCTGCTCCTCGGTCCCATACTTGATCAAAACCGAGGCCACCAGCCCTAGGTGGACACAGAAGACCACCCCCACCGCCGCATCGGCGCGGGAGATCTCCTCCACCACGATGGCCTGGGAGACCGAGTCCAACGGGGTACCGCCGTACTCCTCGGGGATACCCATGCCGGCAAAGCCCATCTGGGCCAGCTCCTCAAACTCCTTTCTCGGGTAGACCTTGTCCCGCTCCCGCTGGCGGGCGGTGGGCATGAGCCTCTCCTCGGCATACTCCCTTACCGTCTCGCGCACCATCAGCTGCTCGGGAGAAAGATCCGGGTTGAACCCGAGCTGGCCCTCTGTCTTTACCTCAACCGCCATAGCTGTCCACCTACCCTTCTTGCTACTTGTCCGGCAATCCGGGTCGCCTGGGGCCTAGGGCTCCACCTCAATGATGAGGGCGTCCCCCTGACCCGATCCGGAGCAGATGCAGGCCAGCCCCAGGCCGCCCCCCCGCCGGCGAAGCTCGTAGGCCAGGGTCATGGTGATCCGGGCTCCGCTCATGCCGATGGGGTGGCCCAGGGCGATGGCCCCGCCGTTCACATTCACCTTTGCCGGGTCCCAATCCAGGATCCTCTGGTTGGCCAGTACCACCGCGGCGAAGGCCTCGTTGCACTCAATGAGGTCAAAGTCGTCAATCTTGTGGCCGGTCTTTTTGAGCAGCTTCTTTACCGCCTCGGCCGGGGCGATGGGGAACTGGTAGGGCTTTAAGGCGGCATAGTCCCAGGCAACGATGCGGGCGAGGGGCTTCTTGCCCAGCCGCTCGGCCCACTCCTCGGTCCCCACTAGGAGGGCGGCGCCGCCGTCGTTTACCCCGGGG
>JALSIF010000230.1 GCA_026981635.1 bacterium
CACCGGCTTGATGCGCTCGTCGGTGGACTTGATTACCACCGCCTTGGCCACCTGGACCAGGTTCACCTCCCGCCCATCGGTGAGGGCGTGGCCACCGTGGGTAAGGTAGTCGGAGAGGAAGTCGTCAATTTCCATGTAGGAGTTGATCTCCACCACCTCCCCGAAGGTGACCTCGCCGGTATCCTCCTGGACCACGGCGACGATGTTGCCCAGCTGGACCCGCTCCTCACCCTCCTCCAGCCAGAAGTAGAACTCGTTGGCCGTGTTGGGGAGCTGGCGGGTCGCACTGGTAAGCCCGATCACCCCGGACTGGAAGTTCACGTACTCGGGGTGCTTGCAGATGCTCTTTGGATCCCTTACTTCTACTGCCATTTTTGTTCCCCTCCTTCGGGGATAGGGCTACTCCTCACCCAGGGAGTAGAGGTCCAGGTGGAGCCACTCACGGCTCACCGGGTCCTTCCTCACCTCTTTTACCTCAACCCGGTAGCGCTTGCCTTCCAGGGTGAGGTAGATGGGCTCGCCCTGCCAGCGGTGGAGCTTGCGGTAGGTGTCGGTGTAGTCAAGCTGGATGGCCACCGCACCTTCCAAGCCCTGGCCGTAGATGTTTCCCGGCATGAGCCCCTGCTGGCGAAGCTTCTTTACCCGCTCCTTGCCAAACGCCTCCCGCCGACTGGCGGTAAGCTCAATGGGAGAGGTTTCCTCTTCCCCTTCGCTGGGTTCCTCCAAAGTCTGTTGGGGGGCCTCGGTGGCGTCGGCCTGGTCGTCTGGGGAGGGAGATTCGCCCTCCCCCTGAGACGCCTCCTCCTGGGCCTCAACCAGTTCCAGTTCGGTCTCCATCATGGTTGCTACCTCGCCAAGGTGGGAAGTTAGAGCTCTGCCAGAACAAAGCCTGGCACTCATATTACCACTGAGGTCTAGACCAAGTTTAGGCCGGAGTGGGTATATTCTTGACACCCGAATAAGCGGGCGTTAGGATAGGCCCGTTGGACAGCGTGAAAGGAAGCAAGGAAACCCGGCACCATGACGCTTAGCCCTGAGGTAAAGCAGGAGATCATCCGCCAGTTCGGGCGCCACGAAGGGGACACCGGCTCCCCCGAGGTCCAGGTGGCGCTGCTCACCGAGCGCATTCGCCAGCTGACCGAGCACCTGAAGGTTCATAAGAAGGACTTTCACTCTCGCAGGGGACTGCTCCTTATGGTGGGGCAGCGAAGGAGACTGCTTCGCTATCTGCGGGAGAAGGATTTCGGCCGCTACCGCTGGCTGATTGAGAAGCTCGGGCTCAGGCGCTAGGCGTCAGGGCTCGGCACATCTTCCTTGCCCCTTGGTTCGCTGCCCAAAGTCGGCAGAAAAGATTTTGGGCATCAAGGAGACAGTTTCTATGGAACCGATCGTACTCTCTTTCCAAAGCGGCCAGCTTCACATGCAGGCGAAGCTTGGCTATGTAGCCAAGCAGGCCACCCAGTCGGTCTGGCTTCGCGCCGGTCACAACATCATTCTCACCACGGTGACCATGGCGCGTGAGCCGCGCGAGGGGATTGACTTCTTCCCCCTGCTAGTGGACTTTGAGGACCGGATGTATGCCATCGGCAAGTTCCCCGGTGGCTTCTTCAAGCGGGAGGGGAGGCCCAGCGAGGAGGCCATTCTGCTTGGTCGCAAGGCCGACCGGGCGCTGCGTCCCCGCTTCCCGGAGGAGTTCCGCCGCGATGTGCAGATCGTCTTTAGTCCCCTTTCCATTGACCGCAACCTGGAGCTTGGAGTGCTGGCCATCAACTCGGCATCGCTGGCCCTGCACATCTCGGAGATCCCTTATGACAAACCGGTGGCGGCGGTTAGGGTGGGGCGGATCGGCTCTCGCCTGATTCTTAATCCCACCAACGAGCAGATTGAGGAATCGGACTTTGACCTGGTAGTGGCGGGCACCAGGGATAGG
>JALSIF010000231.1 GCA_026981635.1 bacterium
CAGGGCCGCTGACGAAGTAGCTCGCCGCCAGCCCCGAGTCTATAAGCTTCTCGTAAAGCCTGCCGGTCTTTGAGTTGAGAAGCTGAACCAGCACCTGCAGCGCCGCTGAGTCGGGGTGGCCAAAGTCGGGGATGTGCCAGCCGATGAGCAGGTGGTCGGTGGTCCCCGGCCGTCGGATGACGAAGCGCCGCTCCCCCTCCTGGGGGTCCTCCGGGGTACGGCGGGGGTGCTCCACCTTCCCCACCGGCAGGTGCCCAAAGTAGTCGTCTATCTGCTTGGCAAACTCCTCTGCCTCAAAGTCTCCCACCGCCACCACATAGGCGTTGTCGGGGAAGTAGTAGCGCAGATAGAACTCCTTCAGCTCCTCTGCCGTCACGTTCTCCACGTCGTAGCGCCAGCCGATCACCGGGTTTTGGTAGGGGTGCATCAGGTAAGCAATGGCACCCAGTCGGGTATAAAGGACCCCCAGCGGCCGGTCCTCCCCCCGCTCAAACTCGTTTCTCACCACCGTCATCTCCCGCGCCAGCTCCTCTGGTAGGATCAGGGCGTTTCGCATCCGCTCACTCTCAATCTCCATTTCCACGTCCACAAACTCCTTGTGGGTAAGGGCGAAGTACATAGTCCTATCTTGTCCCGTGGTGGCGTTCCAGCTCGCCCCGACCTCAGCGTAGAGGCGGTCTATGGCCCCTTCGGGATACTTCTTGGTTGACTTAAACAGCATGTGTTCAAGGAGGTGGGCCATGCCGGTCTGCCCCTTCTGCTCCTCGGCGCTGCCCACCCGGTACCAGACCGAGAAGAAGATGGCCGGCGCCCGGTGGTTCTCCCGGAGGATGAGCTTGAGGCCGTTTTGGAGCCTTCCCACATAGAGTCCCTTGCCCAGGTCGGTAAGCTCAACCTCCTCCGCCGATGCCCCGGTGCTAGCCACTCCCACAAGGAGACCGGCTGCCAGAGCAAACCCCAAAAACCAGCTACCCATGAACCTTGCGACTAGACCCATGGCTCCCTCCTCAGCAGGTGGTAAGTTACTCCCATACTACTAGATGGGCTCCTCCCCTGTTCCACCTCCGTCCCTTCACTGCGCTACAATCCCTAGCCATCCCCAGTTTGGAAAGGCTTTTGCAATGGGCATTCTGGTCACCTCAAACACGCGGGTCATCGTCCAGGGCATAACCGGCCGCGAGGGCAGCTTCCACACCAAGCGGATGCTGGAGTACGGCACCCAGGTGGTGGCCGGGGTCACCCCGGGCAAGGGCGGAAAGAAGCTCACCTTCACCCTGAACCAGGGAAGCGACAAGCAGGAGACCAAGGAGGTCCCCGTCTTCAACACCGTCGCCGAGGCGGTGGAGGAGACCGGGGCCGACGCCAGCGTCATCTTTGTCCCCGCCCCCTTTGCCGCCGACGCCATCATGGAGGCGGCCGAGGCCGAGCTTGAGGTGATCGTGGCCATCACCGAGGGCATCCCCATCATAGACACCCTCCGGGCCTACTCCAAGGTCCAGCAGAGCCTCTCCACCCTCATCGGCCCCAACTGCCCAGGAGTGCTCACCGTGGGCCAGACCAAGCTGGGCATCATGCCGGGCCACATCTTCCGCCCTGGCCCGGTGGGGGTGATCAGCCGCAGTGGCACCCTCACCTACGAGGTGGTGGACCAGCTCTCCCGCGCCGGCATCGGCCAGACCACCTGCGTGGGCATTGGCGGCGACCCGGTGATCGGTACCAGCTTCCTTGAGCTACTCATTGAGTTTGAGGAGGACCCGGAGACCCGCTGCGTGGTGCTCATTGGCGAGATCGGCGGCTCCGACGAGGAGGAGGCGGCAGAGTATGCCAGCGAGATGACCACCCCGGTGGTGGCGTTTATCTCCGGCCGCACCGCCCCCGAGGGCAAGCGCATGGGCCACGCCGGGGCGATAGTCTCCGGCGGCAAGG
>JALSIF010000232.1 GCA_026981635.1 bacterium
GCACAAAGACTCCTTCCTCCTTTTCCTTCAGACCTGCCTGGGTAAGGTTGTGGGAACTTGCCTTGGCCTCAAGGCGCACCACCAGGCCAAGCTTTTCGGGGACCACCAGGCTCAGGTTTGAGGCGGTGGCATCAACCACCAGCGAGCAACCTGCCGCCCCCTCTCCCAGGCACAGCCTGAGGGAGGAGGCGTCCAGGTTTAGGCTTACCATTGGGACCTCGGTGGCCTGGCTTAGGTCCACCTCACCGGCCGCCCCCTTCATGGTGAGGGATAGGCGCTGGGTGAGCTTTCGGTTGCTCACTAGCACCGCCTTACCCACCACCAGCCGTAGGTTAAGGATCAGCTCCTCCTCCGGTGAGGGCAGGCGCTTCAGCCTAAACAGCTCCCCTTTGCCGGAGGCGGCCTTGATGGGTGAGAAGCTGGAGCCTTCAAGGGCAAGCTCGGTCTCCCCTGCGCGAAGCTCAATGAAGCCGGCGTCCACCTCGCCCTTAAGAAGAAGCTTTTTTATACCTGTATCAAGGGGGACCTCAACCGGCTCCCGCTCCCGCTCCAGCCTCTGCTCAATCTGCTCCTTTTTCTCCTCCAGCCACTTTCCCTGTTCCTCAATGGCGCGGCCCACCGCCGCGATGGACTCGCTTACCGCCTCGCCGATGCGGGAGAGCATCTGCCCCAGGCGGTCCAGGGACTCGGGGCGCTCCTTCCCCTCATCCTTGGCTTGGCGAATGAGCTCTTCCGCCTCCTCGGGGGAGATCTCTCCCCTTCTCACCCGCTCTAGGATCTGGCGTATCTTCCCATCCATGGTGACTTGGAGAGCCTCTTCCTAGCCGCTTGCCTGCTGGGTGTAGCTGTATAGCCGGGTTAGGTTGGCACCCTCCCCCTTGGCCTCCTCCGCCGCCCGGGCGGCAAACTGAAAGAGCTCGGCCAGGCTGGCTGGGTGGTGCATCCTATATCCCGCCACCCCGCAGCAGGCGGTGAGCTTCACGAATCCGCCCCGCTCCCCCACCCGGAAGGTGTTGTAGGCGATGAAGTTGCGGATCCGGTCGGCCACCCTGACCGCATCCTCCGCCCGGGTGTGGGGGAGGAGGAGGACGAAGTTTTCCCCCTCAAACCGGCTTACCAGGTCGGTGGTGCGCAGGTGTTCAGCGATGATCCTGCCCACCTGGGAGAGAACGTGGTCGCCGCACTCATAGCCGTAGGTCTCGTTTACCTCCCGGAAGTGGTCCAGGTCCACGATGATTACCGAAAGGTCAAAGCCGTAGCGGCGGGCACGGGCAAACTCCCGCTCGGCCGAGCGATGGAACTCATACTGGGAGAGCAGGTGGGTCCCCTTGCCCTCCTCCTCGCCTACCTCCTCCATCAGGCCAATCTTGGCCAGGGCAAGCCCGAAGGTGTGGATGAAGGGGGAGGGTATCTCGCCCTCCCTGGGAATCAGCAGGGCGATAACTCCTAGGGGTTTCTGGTTAATGAAGACTGGCTCCACCACCACCGCCAGCTCCTCCCCCTGCTCCTCTGCCTCAATCAGCGGTCCGATGCGCTGGGCGTGGGAGAGGTTTATGGTGACCTCTGCCCCTGCCTCCTCGGCCACCGCCCGGTGGAGGGCAGAAAACATCCGCTCAATATCCAGGTTGGAGGTAGCCTGAGGGGTGGTAAGCACCAGCCGGGGTTGACCAAGTCCCAGAAAGGCGGCCATAACCGCCCTGGTATCAAAGGCCTCCGCCAGAATCTGCCCCAGCCGCTCAATTAGGGCCGGTCCCGAGCTGGCCTGGTAGGCCGCCTCAACAAACTGGCCCAGCTCCGCCTCGGGTCGACTCTGGTTGCGCGCCATATCAAGGCTTGTCAGGTGGCCGCTGAGCAGGCTCAGTATCAGCTCCCACTGTTTGATGAGCTCCCCGGCGAACCAGGCGTCAATGTTTCTCAGCCCCG
>JALSIF010000233.1 GCA_026981635.1 bacterium
GATCTGCATTGGCTTTCGCATGAAGCTGGACTTCCTTAGGGAGTGGGGGCTGGAGCTTTCCAGCCGGGCCATCAAGGTGGACGCCAACATGCGCACCAACCTCCCCGGGGTCTACGCCGCCGGCGACATCACCGACCACGAGGGCAAGCTCAACCTCATCGCCACCGGGGTGGGCGAGGCCGCCATCGCGGTAAACCACATCGCCACCCAGCTCAACCCCGAGCAGGGTTTCTTCCCCGGCCACTCCACCAACATGGCCAAGTTCGGTGGCCAGGAAGGCCCCCCCCGGCCGGTGGAGGTGGAGGGAAGCGGCCGTCCCGCCGACTAGCCCCCCAGATAGTGCTCAATCACCCGCCGGTCCTCGGCCAGCGCCTTGGCCGGTCCCTCCAGGGCGATGCGGCCGGTCTCCAGCACATAGGCATAGTCGGCGATGCGCAGCGCCTGGTAGGCGTTCTGCTCCACCAGCAGGATGGTCGCCCCGCCCCGCTTTAGCTCCTCCAGCTTCTCAAAGATGAGTTGCACCAGGTTGGGCGCCAGGCCCAGGCTGGGCTCATCCAGCAGGAGCACCTTGGGCTTCTGCATCAGCGCCCGGGCGATGGCCAGCATCTGCTGCTCCCCACCAGAGAGCGTCCCCCCCTTCTGGTTTAGCCGCTCCCCCAGGCGGGGAAACATCTCCATCACCTCCGCCAGGCGCCGCTCCTCCTCCCTGCGGTCCCTAATAAGCAGTGCCCCCAGCTTCAGGTTCTCCCTGACGGTGAGGTCAGGGAAGATGTGGCGTCCCTCGGGCACCAGCGACAGCCCCTGGGCGACCAGTTTGTGGGTAGGGCGGCCGGTGATGTCGCGGTTCTCAAAGAAGACCCGCCCCCCGCTGGGCCTGACCAGTCCGATGATGGCCTTTAGGGTGGTGGACTTTCCCGCCCCGTTTGCCCCAATCAGGGTAACCAGCGAGCCGCGCCTGACCTTCAGGCTCACCCCCCTTAGGGCCCGAACATGCCCGTAGTCCACCCTAAGGTCCTCGGTCTCCAGCACCACGCTGGGGGCAGCAGCAGACCCGCTCAACTTGCTCCACCTCCTCTCCTCAGCTCCTCCTCCCTGAGGGCCGCCCCCAGGTAGGCCTCAATCACCCGCTCGTTCTTACGGATCTCCTCCGGGGTCCCCTCGGCGATCTTCCTTCCGTAGTCAAGCACGATGATCCGCTGACAGATCCCCATCACCAGGTTCATGTCGTGCTCAATGAGAAGGATCCCCAGCCCCGCCTCCTCCATCAGCCGCCCTATCCGCTCCATGAGGCGACGGGTCTCCTCCTCGTTGAGGCCCGCCGCCGGCTCGTCAAGCAGAAGCACCCGAGGCCTGGCCGCCCACGCCCGGGCAAGCTCCACCAGCTTCTGCTCCCCGTAGGGGAGGTTCTCGGCCAGCTCATCCGCCCGGTGGGCGATGTCAAACTGCCTCAGCACCTCCATCGCCCGCTCGGTGATCTCCCGCTCAATGCGCCGCTTTCGAGGAAGGTTAAACAGCGCCTCCTGCAGGGTGTAGTGGTAGCCCTTGGTAAGGCCGATCTTTACATTCTCAAGCACGGTGAGCTTCCTAAACAGGCGCAGGTTCTGGAAGGTGCGCCCCACCCCCAGCCGGCTGATCTGCCAGCTCTCCATCCCCACCACTTCGCGGCCCAGCAGGCGGATGGAGCCGCTGTCCGGCCGGTGCACCCCGGTAAGCAGGTTAAATACGGTGGTCTTGCCCGCCCCGTTGGGGCCAATCAGTCCCACCAGCTCTCCACTTCTTAGCTCAAAGGAAAAGTCGTCCACCGCCCGAAGGCCGCCGAAGGAGATGCCGATCCCCCTCACCTCAAGCAGGAGCTCCGCCCCCGGCTGGCGCCCTCTCTTCTTTGCTGTCTCCACCTAGGCCACCTCCCCTCCC
>JALSIF010000234.1 GCA_026981635.1 bacterium
AAGGCTCTGTTCAATGGCGGTGGGGCTCCCTTTGGACATTATCGGCTCTGGCCTTAGGTAGAATGGCAGGGATGGAGGGGCTTTATGCCAAGCTTCAGGAGGTGCGCCAGCGGGAGGAGGAGCTGGCCCAGCTTCTGGCCGATCCTGAGGTGGTCTCCGACCGGCAGAGGTTTGCTGAACTCATGCGGGAGTATTCCAAGGTGGGGGAGATCGTGGAGGTGGCGGGCCGGCTGGAGGAGCTGAGGGAGAGGCTTGCGCGGGACCGGCGGGAGCTGGAGGAGGTGGAAGAGGAGGAGCTGAGGGATTTTCTCAGCGAGGAGATTTCGCGGGCGGAGGCGGAGATCGCCGAGCTTGAGCAAAAGCTACAGCGGCTGCTCCTGCCCCACGACCCGGACGACGACCGCAACGTCATCCTGGAGATCCGGGCCGGGGCGGGGGGCGAGGAGGCGGCCCTGTTTGCGGCTGACCTTATGCGCATGTACCTCCGGTTTGCCGAGCGCCAGGGCTGGGAGGCTGAGGTCCTGGACCTGGAGGAGACCGGGCTTAAGGGGGTAAAGAGTGCCACCATCCTGATCAAGGGGCGGGGGGCCTATGGGATGCTTCGCTTTGAGAGCGGGGTGCACCGGGTGCAGCGCATCCCGGAGACCGAATCAAGCGGGCGCATCCACACCTCAACCGCCACGGTGGCGGTGCTGCCTGAGGTGGAGGATGTGGAGGTGGAGATTGATGAGAAGGAGCTTCGCATTGACACCTTTAGGGCCAGCGGTGCCGGCGGGCAGCACGTAAACAAGACCTCCAGCGCAGTGCGCATCACCCACCTTCCCACCGGCATCGTGGTCTCCTGCCAGCAGGAGCGCTCCCAGCACCAGAACCGGGAGCGGGCGCTGCAGATCCTCAAGGCCAAGCTCTATCAGATGGAGCAGGAGCGCAAGCGCTCCGAGCTTGACCAGATGCGGCGCAGTCAGGTGGGCACGGGGGAGCGAAGCGAGAAGATCCGCACCTACAACTTCCCCCAGAACCGGGTGACCGACCACCGGATCAACTTCACCACCTACAACCTGCAGGAGTTTCTGGACGGCGAGCTGGACGAGCACCTGGAGGCCCTGAGGGCCTACGAGCAGACCAGGAGGCTGGCTGAACTGATGGGCGAGAAGAGCGGGGGGTAAGGGAGCAGGCGGCTTTGCCATGGCCGGAGCGGAGGGCATGAAAACACCTGTCCAGATGGGCGGGGTGAGCCTGGGGGAGGCCATGGAGAGGCTCAGGGAGGAGCTAGCCCGGCGGGGGGAGCCCAACCCCACCGGCAAAACCTGGCGGCTGATGGAGCTTCTGGGAGTTCCCCCCGAGGAGGCGCTGGCCCACCCAGAAAGGCCCCTTAGGCCTGAGCAGATGGGAAGGCTCGCCTCCCTCATCTCGCGCATCGGGGAGGGGGAGCCCTTTGCCTACCTCACCGGAGAGGTGGAGTTCTGCGGCCTCATGTTCAAGGTTGACCGGCGGGCCCTCATCCCCCGGCCGGAGACGGAGCTGGTGGTGGAGGCGGCCCTCTCCCACCTTGCCCCCCTGGGCGGGGAGGGGCGGATCCTTGACCTGGGAACCGGCGCCGGCTGTATGGGAATTGCCCTGGCAAGGAGGCTCCCCCGGGCCGAGGTGTGGCTGGCCGACATCTCCAGTGATGCCCTCGCCCTGGCGGAGGAGAACGCCCGGCGGCTGGGGGTCAGCGGCAGGGTGAGGCTCCTTCGGTGGGACTTCTTTGAAGAGCCGCCGGAAGATTTGGCCGGGCTTAAGTTTGACGCCCTGGTCTCCAACCCGCCCTATGTGGACGAAGAGAGCGCCCACCTGCTCTCATCGGAGGTAAGGCGCTTTGAGCCCAAGGTGGCCCTGTTTGGGCAGGGGGGAAGGGCGGGGATTCCCGCCTT
>JALSIF010000235.1 GCA_026981635.1 bacterium
TCCTGGCGGCGGCGGTATTTCTGCGGGCGGTGATCATGCTTAGGAACGGTCAGCGGCTGCTGGACTGGCCGGGGATTCTGCTTTCTGACCTTCCCCACCCAGCAGGAGAAGGGGGGAGAGAGGCACTGGTTCCCGCTCTGGTGGAGGGTAGCGGCACCCTCTCCCTCATCTATCCCCTGCCTGAGCGGAACTTCTGGGCTGAGGACCACCGGGTGGAGGGGGTGGTGCTGTTCAGGGAACAGAGCAGCCCTCTCTACATTGAGCTTTAGGACTAAACCCCCTCTTTCCGGGGTAGAGTTATGTCCACAGCGAAAAGAAGGTTCTTCGGCTCTGACTTTGTAGAATTGAGTCAGCCTGAAGTCTGCCTGGAGGCGTAAAAAGCCGAGCTGGGGAGAGAGAAAGTGATGGGACTTCCGACCTACGAGGACGAAAAGGCGGTTGAGCTGATTGACGCCCGGGTAATTGAGCTGCTTAAGAAGATGCTTGAGGGGGAGGTCGGGCGCCTTGACCCCTACTTTGATCCCAACGCCAAGTATGGCTATTCTTACCCGGACGCCAACGTCGTCCTCAAGCGCCTGCACGGCGAGGAGGTGGAGGTGCTGGAGCTTCTTCATAAGCTTGGCTATCTGGTGGGCACCTTCCACGACAAGGTCTATCTCTGTCCCTTCTGCCAGAGTCACCATCTCCACCTGAGGCTCTCCTGTCCCGAGTGCAACTCCACCGACATCCGTCAGGCCTCCATGCTCCACCACTTCAGCTGTGGGCACGTGGACCTGGAGGAGCGTTTCCTGCAGCGGGGAAGGCTCATCTGCCCCAAGTGCTCGCAGGTGCTCAGGCACATCGGGGTGGACTACGAGCGCCCCAGCCGGGTCTGGCACTGCAACCAGTGTGGCTACATCTTCCAGCACCCGGTGGAGAGCTTCCACTGCCACCGCTGCGGGCGTCAGTCCAGTAAGGAGCAGGTGGTGGAGAAGCGGATAATGAGTTTTACCGTCAGCCCCGAGGCGGCGGTGGCCATAGAGGATGGCAAGCTCTATGACTTCAAGTACTACCAGGTGGTGAGCGACGGGCTCACCCAGCTGGTCAACATGAGCTATTTCCGCGAGCAGGGGCTCAAGGAGGTGGCCCGCTCGGTCCGCTATGGAAACCAGGTTACCTTCGTGCTTATCCGCATCGTCAACTTCCCCGAGCTGGTCTCCGCCTACGGCCAGACGGAGGCGGAGCGGCTGTTTCGGGACTTTGCCCAGATCACCAACAACACCCTAAGAAGCTGCGACCTGGTGGCCCGCTATGACGATGTGAGCCTGATCATCCAGCTTCCCGAGACCGGGCCGGACAGCGCCATCTTTGCCATTAACCGGATCAGCTACAACCTGACCCGCTCGGACATCTGGCTGGAGTTCACCGACCCGCGGCCGGTTATCAAGGTGAGCATGGTGAGCATTCCAGAGGACGCCAAGGACTATGACGAGCTACTTAAGCTTCTGGAGGAACGCATTGAGACCAGTGGGCTAGTGGTGGGGATGACCGAACAGTCTGGTGCAGGCAGGTGATTGATCTATTTATAGATTTTGTCAAGTCAGTAGTTGACTTTCTGGTCCTGGGGGTGGAGCAGTTTTACGCCCTGGACTGGCAAACCCTGCTGGTCCTATTTTGGTTCACCTTTATCTTTGACCTGCCACGCTATCTCATCCCCGACCTACTGGCCTGGATGTGGGACATACTCTGGGGGGTGGAGAATCGGCTGAGACCGCCCAGGGAGAGAGACCCGGTTCTGGAGCGGAAACCACTAGTGTCGGTGATTGTGCCGGCGCTGAATGCAGAAGCTACCATCGCCTCCACCATAGAGACCATTCTGGAAACGGACTGGCCCAACAAGGAGGTCATCGTGGTGGACGATGGATCGGACGACCGTACCTTCGCCATCGCAAGCGACTATGCCCGCCGAGACCGGAGGGTGAAGGTGTTTCGCAAGAAGTACCGCGGGGGTAAGGCCAGCGCCCTGAACCTTGGCTTTCAGGCCTCCCGCGGCGAGTTCATCATCGCGGTGGACAGCGACACTTCCTTTGAGCGCGAATCCATAACCAACCTGATTCGCCGCTTTGAGGATCCCCGAGTGGGGGCGGTAAGCGGAAATCTTAGGGTCAAAAACCAGGACAAATCCCTCTGCACCCGTCTGCAGGCCTGCGAGTATTTACAGACGATTTCCATCGCACGAATTGTTCTTTCCTCCTTAAATCTGCTGATGGTGGTATGCGGTGCTTTTGGGGCCTTTCGGCGGGATGTTCTAGTGCAGACTGGGGGCTGGGACCCGGGGATCGGCGATGACTCAAACATGACGGTAAAGGCGAGGAAGCTCCGTCCACGGGTGGCCTTTGCCCCCGATGCGCGGGCCTATACCTCGGTGCCGGAGACCTGGACCAAGCTCTGGGTGCAGCGCAAGCGGTGGGACAAAAACTTCGTCAGAAACCGCCTCAAGAAGCACGCCAACATCCTTAACCCAACCCGCTTCCATCCCTCTAATCTTGGATCGGTATCCATTGAGTTTTTTTATCGGGTTCTCTTGCTCGTAGCCTTCTACGCCTACTTGGTCTATCTATTCCTGTTCTTCCCCCACATGCTTCCCCTAGTGGTCGTAGCCACTTTTGTCATCTATGGACTAGCTAACTATGTGAGCCTGTTTGCGGCGGTGATGGTGAGCAAGCAGTACGACCAGCTTGAGCTGGTGCTTTATGCGCCCCTCATGCTCTACTACCGTCTCTTCCTCAGGGCGGTGAGAACGGTGGCCTACATTGAGGAGTTCCTGCGGCTAAACTACCGCGATCCCTTCTATCCCACCGAGGTCTGGGAGAACATCCCCCAGTGGTAGTGTGGGGTAGTCCGCCCAGGATGATCCCGCGGATAAGCCGGCAGTGGGCAACAGCAATCCTGGTGCTCTTTTTCTGGGGGAGCCTTTCCTCTCCTTCCCTCGCCCAACCGGAAGAGGTGGAGGTGGCCGCCTGGGCCTGGCTAAGCTCAAGGAACGGGGAGAGGAGCCGAGCGCTCAAAGAGGATGACCTTAGGGTGGCAAGTGTGCTCGGGGTGAGGAGAGTGTGGCTTTCGGTGGGGGCAGGCTTTGCCGGCCAGGAATCACCTGATCCCCGCTTTGGGCGCCTCTTTCGTCGCGCCCTGGAGATCTTTCCCCGGGTGGGGATGCTGATGGGGGAGGCGGGCTGGATCGGCCGGCCCCAGCTGGGGCGGGAGAGGGTGAGGCGGGCGGTGGTCTGGTTCTGGGCGAACTTTCCCAGCCACCGCCTGGAAATAAACCTTGATGTTGAGCCCCAGCAGCTTGGGGAGTGGCAGCAGGAGAGGGGTAGGGAGGAGCTGGTGGGGGGGATGGTGGAGGCGGTCTGCGGGGTGGCCAGGGAGCTCAAGCTGCTTGAGCCCGATGCCACCCTCATCGTCTCCCTAAACCTATCCCTGATGGAGCGCTACCGGCCCGGCCTGGGAGAAGAGCTTGCCCACTGCGGGGTGGACGGGATCGCTCTGATGGACTACCGGCGGGAGCTGGGGGAGATGCTTAAGGTGGTGGATAAGGCTGACTGTGCTAAGTTTTTACCCTACTGGTTGGGGGTAAACTTGAGGCCAGAGGCTCCAGCCAGGTTTGGGGGGAGAGTAGGGAAGCGGGCGCTGGTTGAGCTCTCCGCTTTGCTGGCGAAGGGGGCCGGCAGCTGCTTTCGGGGGGTTGCTATCCACAGCCTAAACTATCTTTCCCCCGAGCAGGGGGAGAGGGGCGGCAAGTAGGGAGGAGGAAAAGTTAGCCGATGATGGGTAATCTGCCGTGGGCGGCACCCGCGATGCGTATCGCACTTGGCCTGGTGGTGGCTGGGCTGATCGTCTCTGGCGGGGGGAGGGCCTGGGCAGACAGCCCAGTCAAGGTCACCCTTCCCGAGCTGATTGAGCTTGCCATGGGCAGCTCATCCCGCATAAAGACCGACTACTACAACCAGCTGGTCTCCTACTACGATCAGCTTGATCCGCGTTTCTCGCCGGAGCTGGATCTTTTGATCACCCAGAGCTTCCGCTCCCGTGCCCGGCGGCTTGATGTGGTCAACTCACCACCCGGTTTTCCCAACCAGTTCATCATCGGGCGCAAGTCAAACCTTTCGGTGGCCTTTGAGGCGGAGGTTCCACTAGCCCTCTCGGGGATTGAGCGGCTCAGTAAGCGGGCGGCCCGCTGGGAGTATGCCCAGGTCCATTTCCTCTATCTTCGCAACCGGGAAGAGGTGGCGGCTGAGGTCACCGATCTCTTCTGGCGGGTGGTAATCGCCAAGCACCGGGACGGCCTCTATGCCGAGCTGATTGATCTTTATGAGCAGACCCTGAACAGATACCGGCAGCGCTACGAGGGGGGGGAGGAGTTTGGCTACAAGGTGAGGGAGGCAGAATTTTTGCTGGCTGAGGCCCGCCACCAGCGGAGGGTAAACCAGCTTGAGATGGAGCGGGATGTCTTTGCCCTGAGCCAGCTTACCGGGACTAGCCTGAGGGCGGAGTGGTTTCCCTATGAGCTTCCCCCCCTGCCGGAGAGGGTTGAGGAGGTGGACTTCTCCACCCTTAAGCGACGGGTGCTTGAGAAACTATCCCGCATCGCCCCCCGGCTGGAGGAGGAGCTTACCAGCGAGGAGCTGGGTGGGGGCCTGCGCCTCTCCTGGCTCACCCCTTCCCTCACCCTGACTGGCCGGCTGCAGAACCGGGGAGACTTTGCCCGCCAGGAAAAGGGGAAGGTGATCGGGCAAATAAACCTCACCGTCCACTTCAACCTGAGGGAAAAGCGGGACAAGAGTGCCGATCGGCAGCGGGCCCGCATCAAGCAGCGGCAGGCCAACCTGATCCGCAACCGACAGCTTTTGATAGGTGACCTGGCCGATGCCTGGGTGCAGCTTGCTGAGGACATGGACTGGCTAAGGCGGGTCTATCGGGCCCAGAAGGCCTGGCTGGAGGAGGAGCTCCGGGTGGCCCGGCTCCGCTACGAGGGTGGACTGGGCACCTTTGAGAACTACAAACTGAAACAGGAGCAGCTCATCGCCCTGGAGCTTGAGCGGCTGGACCGGATCAGCCGCGTGCAGGTGAGCAGGGTGGGGCTGGAGTACTGGCTGGAGATGCAGTTCTCCAGCGGGGAGGTGAAGGAAAGTGGTTGAGCGCTATCCACGGCCCAGGCCGAGCCTCTGGGAGAGGCTCTGGCGAGTGGCGCAGCTTATCTTCCTGCTGGCCATGCTTGCCCTCATCGTCACCCTATTAATTAGCGGATTTGTCATCCGCGACTTTGAGAAGAAGGCCTTTGAGACGGTGGAGCCCCGCTACTACTACGGCCTGCTGGAGCAGATTGACTATGAGATCACTGCACCGGTCTCGGGCACCGTTGAGGAGGTTGGAGTGGAGGAGGGGGAGAAAGTGCTAGCCGGCATGGAGCTAATCCGGCTGGTCCCCCCACGCCGGGAGGAGACGGTGCGGCGGGGCGGGGGGGCCGGCGGCGCTGGAGGCGGGGCGGCCGCTCCCCCCAAGACCGGGCCTGGCGGCTCCAGCGCAGGAGGAGGGAGCAGATCCCTTGCCGGGCGCTACTCGGTGGAGGAGCTCAGGGAGCTTATTGTTGACACCAAGCTGAAGCTCAGGGAGGAGGAGCTTCAGGCGGAGCGCTACCGCCAGCGGGTGGAGGAGCAGAAGCGGAAGCTGGATAAACTCACCCGCCTGCTCAAGGAGGGGGCCGCCACCCAGGCAGAGGTAGAAAAGGCGCGCCAGGCGCTGGAGGAAGCTGAGTTTGACCTAAGACTTTCCGAGCTTCGCATCGCCCGGCGGGAGGTGGAGCTGGAGCGCTATGAGCGGCTGCTGAGGATAAAGCTGGGTCTATCCAGTCGGGCGGGCAGACAGCTGCCCGATGGAAGTTACGCCATTTTCTCCCCCGTCCCCGGGCGGGTGGTCTCGGTGGAGGTGCAGCCAGGGGAGTATGTGATCCGGGGAAAGAGGCTGATTGAGCTGGTACGCTCCGACCTTTACCGCCTCTCCTTCCCGGTGAGCCAACGGATGGCCCTGTTTATCAACCCTGCCTCCAGCGTCAAGGTTGAGGTGGTCAAGGGCGAGAAGGTGGTAAGGAGCCTAACCCTGAAGATAGATCGCATGGACCGAAGCTGGATCAGCTTTCTGGTGGAGGCGGAACAAGTTGAGCCTGAGCCGGGGCTGGTCTTTCGCATGGACCTCGCCCAGTTTTAGTCCCGGGGTGGGTTCTACGGACTCCGGCTTGTAGAATCAGCCCTCTTTCAGGGCAAACCCAAACGCGAAGAGGTGATCAAGGTGGAGTTGCTTCGGGAGCTAAGTGAGCTGCACGGTGTGCCCGGTCGGGAGGAGGAGGTAAGGGAGTTTATCCGCTCCAAGGTGGAGGGCCTGGTGGATGAGATTGAGGTGGACCCGCTGGGCAACCTCATCTGCCGCAAGCACCCATCGGGAGGAAGCGATGAGCGGGTGATGGTGGCTTGCCACATGGATGAGATCGGCTTCTATGTGCGGGCGATTGACAAGCGGGGGTTTCTTCGCCTCCATCCGGTGGGTGGGTTTGACCCCAGAAACCTTTTTGCCCGCCGGGTGGTGGTAAAGACCAGGAGTGGCAAGCTGGTGGGGACGCTAAACCCCCAGGTCCCGCCGGTTCACCTCTCCACCGAGGGCGAGCGGCGCAAGGTCCCCCAGCTCAAAGACTTTTACGTTGACCTGGGCATGAGCGCCGAGCAGGTGAGGGCGCTGGTGCAGGTGGGCGACCCGGTCACCCTGGCGCAGAGCTTTGCCCAAGTGGGGGAGCTCTGGTCGGGCAAGGCGATGGACAACCGGGCCGCTTGCTGGGTGGGCATCCGTCTGCTGGAGTCCCTTGAAGGGCTCACCCGGGAGCTGGCGGTGGTCTTTACCACCCAAGAGGAGGTGGGCCTGAGGGGGGCGATGACCTCGGCCTTTCGGGTGGGGCCGGACATCGCCATTGCGGTGGATGTGACCCTGGCCTACGATACCCCGGGGGTGGACGAGGACGACCGCATCGCCTCCCTGGGCAAGGGGGTGTGCATCAAGATCGCCGACAGTGCCTCCATCTCCGACCGGGAGCTGGTTGACCACTTCATCCAGCTTGCCGAGCGAAACGAGATTGACTATCAGGTTGAGGTGCTGCCCCGCGGAGGGACGGATGCGGGGGCCATGCAGCGCATCCGGGGAGGTGCCAAGACCATCACCCTCTCCATCCCCACCCGCTACATCCACACGGTAGTGGAGTGCATCCACCCGGATGACCTGCGCGGCTGCCTGGCCCTGCTTAAAGCCTATTTGGAGAGTTAGACGGCTTCAATCACTTCAAAAATGGGAAGGGGGCCTGCCTAAATCAGCAGGCCCCCGCTTATTTTCTACTAAGGATCGGGCTGGGTTTGGGATCAGCTGGGCGGGCCGGTCTCCGTCTGGAACCAGAGCTCGTTGGAGATGCTTACGAAGCCCTGGGGGTTGCACTGATCGTCAAAGGAGAAGTTGGCCGGGTCGCCCTGGTAGGCAACCACCTTGAAGGAGGCGATGGAGGGGTCGGAGACGCCGTTCAGTTGGCCCGGGGTGGTGTCGTCAAAGCCGTTTCCGGTGCCCAGCTTGAAGAAGGTGGGACAGAGGTCAAAGTTGACCTCGCTGGTCACCTCGGTGCCCGGCTGCTTGTCGGAGGTGGTCCAGACGGAGAACTGGAAGGGGAAGTCGGAACCGTCGGCGGCAAAGACGTAGGCGTTGTCAAAGCTGCCCGCGGTCTCGGGGCTGCCCGGGTCCTGGGGGGAGAGGCTGGGGGATTCCAGGAAGAGGAAGAGGCTTACCGGAGCACCCAGAAGGTCCAGCACCGGACTGGCATGGCTGGGGTCGGGAGTGCCCGCTGCCATGGGTACAACCTGAATGTAGCGGTTGGCCGGGTCAAGGGCACCCATGGGAGGTGGGAAGGAGTAGGCGGCAAAACCCAGCGCATCGGCAAAGGAGTCAACCGGCAGGCTGAGGGTGTCGGTGGTGGTGGAGCTGTTTAGTGCAGGAATGGAAAAGCTGTCTACCACCGTGGTAGGTGGATCAGTGTCTCCCTGAAGGATCTGGTAGGCGTCCACAAACTGGCCGAAGTTGCTCACTACGATGGTGGCGTCATTGAAGCCGATGTCGCCACTGTTGTCGTAGTCCACAGGCGGGGGAGCCTGACCGGCTCCCAGACCGGCGGGCAGGCCGAAGTTGGAGACCAGCAGGGTCATGTCGTTGAAGCCCACGTCGTGGCTCTGGTCTCCGTCGCCCTTGAGCCGCTCAGAGAACTTCACCCTCCCTGCGCCGCTGTCAAAGACCAGGCCGTCAAACTCGCCACTATACTCCACGTTGGGAGCACCCAAGGCGCTGAAGCTCTTTACAGCACGGCGGGGCTCAAAGCGGATCCGCACCTCCACCCCGGCAGGCAGAGGATCCAGCCGGGGGCGAGCGATGCCCACCGCCGCCACCCCGGGGACCGGTTCGGTGGCCAGCACCACCATACCCTCGGTACCACTGAGGTCAAAGACCGGCTCCATCTCGGGCACCGGCTGCTTGACTACCGCGTAGAGGTGGGTAGTGGGCTGGCGGGTGCGAAGGAGAACTTCTCCTCCCTCTTCACTTAGCTCAATCTCTGGAGGAAGACTGGAGAGGGGGTTGCCCTCCAGGTCAAAGGCCACCACCTCAAGTCCCTCTGGGGGGGCAAAAAGGATGTCCTGCAGGGTAAGACCCGAGGGGGTGGCTCCACCATTCTCACCGACCTTTCCCTCCCGGGCCGATCCGCCACAGGAGGAGACCAACAGGGCGAAACCGAAAAGAATCGCCCCCACCAAGAAAGCTCTCGTTCTCATGGTCCCTACCTACCTTCCCTTGGTCTATTTCCGATTGTAGAGGGCCTATTATACCCACGATGGGATTTATACCTATCTGTTTATTGCGTGGATCATCTTGCCATCCACCCCCAGGGCGGCCTCGTGGACCGCTTCGCCCAGGGTGGGGTGGATGCGCACTGCCGCCTGGAAGTCCTCACAGGAGGCGCCAAACAGCAGGGCCATGGTGGCCTCGTTGATCAGGTCGGAGGCGTGGGGGCCGATGATGTGGACCCCCAGAAGCTCGTCGGTCTTGGCGTCGCCGATCACCTTTACGAAGCCGTCTGCCTCGCCCAGGGAGAGGGCGCGGCCGTTGGCGCCGAAGGAGAACTTGCCGGTCTTTATCTCATGGCCCTTCTCCTTGGCCTCCTCCTCGGTCATTCCCACGTAGGCGATCTCGGGGAAGGTGAAGACGGCGGCAGGGACGGTGAAGTCAAAGTGGGCCCAGTTGCCGGCAAGCTTCTCGGCTAGCTGATATCCCTCGTGGCTGGCCTTGTGGGCCAGCATGGCCCCGCCGATCACATCACCGATGGCGTAGATGTGGGGCTGGGAGGTGGTGAGGTGTTCGTCCACCACCACAAAACCCTTCTCGTCCACCTTGACCCCGGCCCGGTCTAGGGCCAGGTCCTCGGTGTTTGGCACCCGGCCCACCGCCACCAGCACCTTGTCAAAGCTTTCGCTGCCGGCAAAGCCGCCCTCGGCGGCCGGCTCCATGGTCACTTTGACACCTTTGCTGGTGGTCTTTACCTGGGTAACCTTGGTGTTGGTGCGGATCTCAATCCCTTGGCGCTTGAAGAGCTTGGCCGCCTCCTTGCGGATGTCCTGGTCAAGGGTGGCAAGGATCTCAGGGAGGAACTCCACCACCACCACCTCGGCGCCCAGGGCGTTATAGACCGAGCCCAGCTCCATGCCGATGTAGCCGCCTCCGATCACCAGCAGGCGCTGAGGAAAGTCGGTGGGGTCGATCCCCTCGTCGCTGGAGATCACCCGCTTGCCGTCAATACCTAATCCGGGCAGGGTGCGGTAGGTGGAGCCGGTGGCAACGACGAACTTCTCCGCAGTGATCCGCTGGCTCTTCCCCTCCGGGGTGGTTATCTCCAGGGTGTGGGGGTCAACAAAGCTTGCCGCGCCAAAGATGAGGTCGGCCCCGTTCTTCTCCAGGAGAAGCTTCACCCCGCCGGTGAGGCGCTTTACGATGTTTAGCTTGTGCTGGTTTAGCTTCTTAAGGTCAACCTTGACCTCTCCCACCACGATCCCCTGCTCGGGGGCCACCTCCTTTATGTGGTGGTAGAGGTGGCTTGCGTCAAGCAGCACCTTGGAGGGGATGCAGCCCACATTGAGGCAGGTTCCGCCCCAGTACTGCTTTTCCACCACGGCGCACTTTAGGCCCAGCTGGGCGAGGCGGATGCCGCAGACATATCCTCCGGGACCGGCGCCAATCACCACCACCTGATAGTCAAATGCCATCGGAGTTCACCTCGGTCAGATCAAGAATTCCCACTTCCTCCGACCCTCGGTAGCCCGGTGGGCGGCTAGATCTGAAGCAGCATCCACTCGGGGTTCTCCAGCTGCTCCACGATGTAGGCGTTGAACTCCACCGCATAGACCCCATCAATCAGGCGGTGGTCAAAGGCCACCGTGAGGTAGACCATGTCGCGCACCACGATCTGGCCGCTCTCGTCCACCACCGGGCGCTTCTTGATGTTGTGGACGCCGAGTATTCCCACCTCGGGGTAGTTGATGACCGGGCAGCTGATCAGGGTGCCGAAGCCGCCGGCGTTGGTGATGGTGAAGGTGCCCCCTTGCAGGTCGTCCAGGGTGAGCTCGCGGTTTCTGGCCCGTTCGGCAAGCTCGGCCACCTCCTGGCTTAGCTCCACGATGGACTTGCGGTCGGCGTCCTTGATGTTGGGCACCACCAGGCCGTCGTCGGTGTTTACCGCGATGCCGATGTTGTAGTACTTCTTAAGAATTGCCTCGGAGTGGTCGTCGGTGATGGAGGCGTTGAAGTAGGGGAACTTCTTGAGGGCGGCCACCACCGCCTTGATGAAGAAGGCCATGTAGGTGAGCTTGACCCCGTAGCGGGCCTGGAACTCCTCCTTGTACTTCTCCCTAAGTGCCACCAGCTTGGTGAGGTCGGCCTCCTGGATGTCGTAGGTGTGGGCGGCGGTGTTCTTGGACTGCTGCATGCGGTCGGCGATGGTCTTTCTGATGCGGGGGAGCTTCACCCGCTCCTCAGGGCCATACTCGCCGGTGACCAGCACGCCCAGCCGCTCGGGCACCACCTGCTCCTTGGCGGGGGCGGCGGGAGCGGCGGCGGGGGTGGGGGCGCCCACCTGATACTTCTCAACCTCGCCCGCCTCAATGATGCGCTCAATGTCCACCTTACGAATGCGGCCGCCCCGGCCGGTCCCCTGGATCTTGGCCGGGTCCAGGTTGTACTGCTCAATCAGCCGGCGCACCGCGGGGCTTAGGAAGGTGGCCTTGGCCCCGTCGCCCGCAGCGGGGGCGGCCGGAGGCGGCGGAGGCGGTGGGGCCTCCTCCTTCTTCTCCTCCTCGGCAAACTTGGAGAAGTCCACCTCAATTACCTCGCCGACGGTGGTTGCGGCATACCCTCCCAGGTCCTCGTCCACCTCGCGGGGGATGCCGCCGGCGGGGGCCTCCTGCTTGGCCTCCTGATCGCCGGCGCCCGCCTCCATGTAGGAGGTGTCAATGGGAGCCGAGCTCGCCTCCGCCCCCATCTCGCCGGGCTTGATGGAGCCAGGCTCGTACTCCTCGCCCTCGCGGGCTATCACCCCGATGATCTGCTTTACGTTGACCACCTCGCCTTCCTTGGCGAACTTCTCCACCAACACTCCTGAGGCGGGCGAGGGGACCTCCATCTCAATTTTGTCGGTCTCAATGGTGACGATGGGCTCGTCCATCTCCACCTTGTCGCCCACCTCTTTGAACCACTTGCCGATCTCGCCCTCAACTACCGACTCGCCAAGTTCGGGCACGATGACCTTTACAGGCATGGCTCCTCACTCCTTATTTTTCAAGTCCTCGCCCCACCGCTCCGCCGGCGGGGGGCCGTGAGCTGGCCGGTTCCTGAATCAATACTCAAAGAGCTGCTTGGCCTCCTGGTAGATCCGCTCCACGCTGGGCAGGTAGAGCTGTTCCATCTTGGGGTGGAAGGGGACCGGGGTGTCGGGGGCGGCCACCCTCACCACCGGGCCGTCCAGGTAGTCCCAGCACTCCTCCACGATGGCGGAGGCGATCTCGCCGCCGATGCCGCCGTACTTGGGCGCCTCGTGGACTACCATAGCCTTGCCGGTCTTCTTTACCGACTCCACGATGGTCTCCATGTCCAGGGGCAGCAGGGTGCGAAGGTCCACCACCTCAACGTCGATCCCCTCCTCCCTTAGCTTCATTGCCGCCTGCATGGAGCGGTGGAACATGAGCCCAAAGGAGAAGATGGAGAGGTGCCTTCCGGGCTTCTTCACGTCGGCCTTGCCGATGGGGACCACGAAGTCATCGTCGGGCACCGGCTCCTTGATGGTCCGGTAGAGCTTCTTGTGCTCAAAGTAGAGGACAGGGTTATTGTCGCGGATGGCCGCCTTGAGCAGGCCCTTGGCGTCGTAGGGGGTGGAGGGGACCACCACCTTGAGGCCGGCCACGTGGCAGTACCAGGCCTCGTTGGACTGGGAGTGGTACATGCCGCCTCCCACGTCGCCGCCGTAGGGGCAGCGGATGGTGATGGGGACCGGCCAGGTGCCGCCGGTGCGGTAGTAGATCTTGGCCGCCTGCTGGCAGATCTGGTCGTGGGCCCCGCCGATGAAGTCGGCAAACTGGATCTCGGCGATGGGCCGCATCCCCATCAGCGCCGCCCCGGTGGCGATGCCCACGATGGCGCTCTCCGAGATGGGGGTGTCCAGGCAGCGGTAGAAGCCGAACTCGTCCATCAGGCCCTTGGTGGCCTTGAAGACGCCGCCGTAGAGCCCCACGTCCTCGCCCAGCACGAAGACGTTCTCGTCGCGCTGCATCTCCTCGCGCTGGGCCTCAATGATGGCGTCGATGTAGGTGATCTTTCTCATCCCCATGGCCTTTTTGCTCCTTATCCCTTCGGTGTCTAGTCCGCCTTGTCCTCGCTTGGGTTTTTTCCCCTAGTCGGCGTAGACCGACTGCTTGAGGTACTCCTCCGGGTCGGCGTCGGGCTGGGAGAGGGCCCACTCCGCCGCCTTGAGCACGTCCTTTTTGATCTTTTCGGTGAGCTCCTCAATCTCCTTCTGGCTCATGATCTTCTGCTTAACCAAGTA
>JALSIF010000236.1 GCA_026981635.1 bacterium
GCGGCCCTGCCCTCCAACCGGCCCCATTTTCTTCCCAGGGCCATCCCCACCTGCCAGAGGGGAAGGCCAGGCAGATCGGAACCGTCGCTAAACTCCGCCTCAAGGTAGCTAGCGGTGAGGGAGAGGAAAGCACCTTCGCCAGGGAGGGCCCGCTGCCAGCTCAGCTCTGCTCCCACTACCTGGGAGCCGGCGGTGTTTCTAGGGCTTATGCGGAAAAAGTCCACCGGCAGAAAGAGGATCTGGTTGCGATAGCGGCTGCGGTAGAGGCTTGCCCGAAGTTCGCCGCCAGCAAGCCTCCTCTGGTAGGAAAGCTCGGCACTGCGGGAGTGCTCCGGCGATAGCTCTGGATTCCCCCGGATAAATCCTAGGTTGGTGAGATAGAGCTCGCTAAAGTCGGGAAAGCGACCGCTTGCCCGCAGGCGAAGGCTGAGCCTCTCTCCCTCCCCCAGCGTGCGGGTGATGACCAGCCCCGCACCCGCCAGCGCCCCCTGGTCGGAAGCCCAGTCCCCCCTCAGACTAAGGATAAGGTCAAGGTCTGAAAGCTTTCGCTGCCAGGCGAGGCCCAGCCCCACCCCCAGGCGGGTGGGGGCATCCACCTCGCTGGCAGTGAGATGGGAGAGGGAAAGCTCCCCGGCAACGGTGAAGGCATCCCTCCCCCGCCGCTCAACCAGCCTGCCTGCCCCGATGAGCTCAAGGCCGGTGCGGCGGCTGTCAATGGGGGTGAGGGTAAGGGGGCGGGGGTCGGAAAAGTGCTGCTTGCTAATAAGGAGGTTTACCCCGCCGAGCAGGTCCCGCCGAGTTCCAGTCTGCCGGTCAGGAAGGGCTAGGTTTGCCATCACCACCGCCCGCCTGAGCTTTGCCTCCCGGCTGGGAAACTCCCCCGGCCCCGGCACCCCCTGCCGGTCGGCCAGGGCAAGCACCGTCAGGGAAGACCCCTCCCCGGACTGCTCAAAGCTTATCTCTGCCCTCCTCGCCTCATTGTTTTCCCGCCGGCGGAAGCTTCCGTTTACCGTCTGGAAGGGGAAGTTTCCCCTCGTTCCCACCAGGGAAAGTCCCAGCTTAGCGGCGCCCAGCGGTAGGGATAGATCCATCCCCCCACTGGAAAAGCTTCCCCCCCAGAGGCTAAGACCAGCCTGGGCAGGAGCCCCACTGACCAGGTTGATCAGCACCCCGTCGCTGGCCGGGCCGCCAAGCAGAGAGCCGCCGGGGACAAGCTCCACCTTGCGCAGAAAACCGGTGGGAAGGGAAGAGAAGTCAAAGGCGCCCAGGGCCCCGGTGGAGAGGGGAACCCCGTTAAGCATCACCCGGGTATGGGAGGAGGGAGCACCCCGGCCCCGCAGGGTGGAGAGGGCGATGGGGTTGCCGTAGCGGGTAACGGTGATGCCCCCGAGGGAGCCAACAAGATCGGCCAGGGTGGGAAAGAGGCCAGCCAGCCGGGGAAGCTCAAGCTCCACCAGTGGCTCGCCGCCGAGGGCGGGTGAGATCAGGTAGGGGTCGGCCTCCACCACCACCGGCTCGGTGCGAAGCACCTCACCCTGGGAAGCTTCTCCATTCCCCTCAGTCTCCTGAGTCCCCCAAGCGAGATGGGCGGCTAGGGAGAGAGCAAGGAGAGCGAGCAACAGGGGAAGCGCGCTGGTCCTGGCCCCTACCATCCCCTCACCCCCTTGGAGCGGAGCAGGTAGATGAAGAAGGGGACGCCCACTACCGAGGTGACCAGGGAGAGGGGCAGGCCAGGGGTGGTCACGGTGCGGGCCAGGGTGTCCACCAGCACCATGAAGCCGGCCCCGGCCAACAGGGCAAAGGGGACCAGCCGCCGGTGCACCCCACCCACCAGGATGCGCACCGCGTGGGGAACGATGAGGCCCACAAAGGCCACCACCCCAGCCACCGCCACCGCCGCACCGGT
>JALSIF010000237.1 GCA_026981635.1 bacterium
GGCCGGGTTTACCCTCTATCCGGTGAGCTTCATCCCCCGCCAGGGACCCTATGCGGGCGAAAAGGTCAGGGGGATAGGGATTGAGCCTGCCGATGACCCCGACTTCTACTCGCCCCTGCGGGTGAGTATGGAGCTACTTTCTGCTGTTGCCCGCGTCCACCGGGACAGGCTGCGGATCTCCCCTGAGTTTGACCTGATGGTGGGTGTTGAGGGGGCGGCGGGGCTGGTTCGCCAGGGGCGGGTGGGGGAGCTCTTTGACCGCTTCCGGCGGGACAAGGCCACCCGCCAATGGCAGCGGCTGGTGAGGATGGGGTTCATCATCGGGTATGAGGGAAACGGCCACTTCAACGGCACCCCTCCAGGCTACTACCTGGGCTGGAGGCCCCGCTACCTCTCCGGGGAGGGGATCTACTTCAACCCGCCCCTCACCGAGTAGAGCCGTAGGCTGTTTCCGGTTACCAGGATGGTCGCTCCCACGTCGGCCAGGATGGCCAGCCACATGGTGGTTGCCCCCAAGATGGCAAGGACCAGGAAGAGGGCCTTAAGTCCAATGGAGGCGACGATGTTCTGGTTGATCACCCCGAGCATCTTGCGGCTCTTTCGCACCAGCAAGGGAAGCCGGTCCAGCCGGTCCTCCAGCAGGGCGATCTGGGCAGCGTCCACCGCAAGGTCTGTACCGATTCCAGCCATAGAGATGCCCAGGTCGGCCCAGGCCAAAGAGGGGGCGTCGTTGATCCCGTCTCCCACCATGGCGGTGGTACCGTACTGCTCCTTCAGCCGGCTGATCTCCTGCAACTTCTCATCGGGCAGCAAACCCGCCTTCACCTCATCCAGAGGGAGGAACTGGGACACCAACTTGGCAGCCTGAGGGTGATCTCCGGTAAGCATAACAAGGTGGGCTCTGGTGAGCTCCTTAAGCTCCCGCAAGGAGGCTGCACTCTCCGGCCTGATCTGGTCCCTAAGCCGTATTACCCCCAGCACCTGCTCCCCCCGGGCCACCATAACCACCGCCTCACCTCGACTCTCATTCTCCTCGGCGATGAGGTGAACTACGGGGTCACAAATGTCATAGTCGTGCATAAAGCGGTGGCTTCCCACCATCACCGGCTCCTCGGCGTAGCGGGAGACCACCCCTCGTCCCCGCACCGTCTCCACCGTCTCAACCTTGTCGGGGGTAATTCCTCTCTTGCGTCCGTAATCCAGGATGGCCCGGGCTAGGGGGTGGGTGGACTGCTCCTCCAGCGCCATGGCTAGCGCCAGGACCTCCTCTTCGCTTGCCCCATTGCTGGTCTCAACTGCTTCCACCGCAAATCGTCCTGTGGTAAGGGTCCCGGTCTTGTCAAAGGCAAACGCTCTAGTCCGGGAGATGATTTCTAGGTAGCCCCCGCCCTTGATCAGTATTCCCTTGCGGGCCAGGTCGGCGATGGAGCTTACTACCGCCACCGGTGCACTGATCACCAGCGCGCAGGGGCAGCCGATCACCAGGATGGCCAGGGCGCGGTAGCCCCAGTCAACCCACAGGTTTCCAGTCTGGGGAATTAGATCGGTAAGTTGGGGTGGGGTAATCCCCAGAAGGGGAGGGATTACCGCAACTAGTAGGGCTATCACCATGATGGCTGGGGTGTACCAACGGGCAAAACCGTCAATTACCCTCTCTGGGGTGGTGGCCTCCTTACGGGCCTGCATAAGTAGCTTAGCCACCTGATCCAGTTTGGTGTCCCCCGCCTCCCGGGTGGTCTCTATCCACAGGGTGCCGTTCTCCAGGGTGGTGCCGGCAAAGACTTGGTCGCCCGGTTCCTTCTCCCTTGGAACTGCCTCGCCGGTGAGGGCGGCCTCGCTAACTAGACCACTACCCCTAACAACCCTACCGTCCAAGGGAATGCGTTCACCTGCGATCACTTGGA
>JALSIF010000238.1 GCA_026981635.1 bacterium
CCTCGGTGCGGGGGTCAAAGGTGAGGTAGCCGTAGATGAGGGCCTCCCCCTGAAGGGGCTCAACCTGGGGGTAGATGAGGCGCACGGCCTGTTCAAGCTCCGGCGGGGCGGGAATGCGGTAGGGGTCCTTTCCCCCCTCCCCGATGATGAGGGGGGCGGCGAAGTGGTAGAGCTTGTCCACCGCCCCCTGGGCGAGGGCCAGGCGGGCGCTTTCGGCACCCCCCTCCATGAGCAGGGAGAAGATGCCGTGGGCGGGCATTATCTCCTTTAGCCGGCCTATGCTCATCGCCTCCCCCACGGGGGGCAGGGTGATGAGCCGGGCGTTGGGGGGATAGCCCCTGGCGGCGGCCTCCCTCTCCCCGGTGGTGGCGATGTAGACCGGCCGGTCCTCGGCCTGGAAGAGGCGGGCGGTGGGCGGAGTCTGTAGCTCCGGGTCAAGGACCACCACGGCGGGGTTTCGGGGGGTGAAGGGGACCCCGGTGTGCCAGTAGCGGCGAAGCTCCTCCTCCCTTACGGTGAGGCGGGGATCGTCGGCCAGCACCGTCCCCACCCCCACCACCACCGCATCGTAGCGCTGGCGTAGGGTGTGGGCCAGGCCGCGGGCGCGGGGGGAGGTGAGCCACTGGGAGCCGCCTAGTGGGGTAGCGATCTTGCCGTCCAGGCTTGCGGCAAGCTTCAGGGCCAGCATCGCCCGCCGGCGGGTCTGGTAGTAGAAGTGGACCGCATTGAGGTCGCGGGCGGGGATGGGAAATGCGTTCTCCCGCACCGCGATGCCGGCGGCGCGCAGGCGCCCTGCGGCGCCGTGGGCCTCGGGGTTTATGTCGTCCACCGCCCACACCACCCGGCCGATGCCGGTACGGACAATCAGGTCGGCGCAGGGTGGGGTGGTCCCCTGGTGGCAGCAGGGCTCAAGGTTCACGTAGAGGCAGAGCTCGGCCATGAAGGCTTCCCGGGCAGGGCCCTCGGGGGGAAGGTCGGGGCGCTCAAGCAGGACCCTTATGGCCTCCGCCTCGGCGTGGGGGTGGCCCTTGCCCCGATGGTAGCCGGTGGCCAGGATCTCAAAGCTTCCCCCGGGGGAGAGGCGGGCGATGACCGCCCCCACCAGGGGGTTTCCCCCCGGTGCCCCCATCCCCCGGCGGGCGAGGTCAAAGGTCTTAAGCAGAAGGTCGTGGTCGCCGATGAAGGGCTCCTCGCCGACTGGGGAGGGCCTACTCACCGCGGTAGAGCCTAAGCAGGGTCTTCCAGCGGGCGGGGTCCTCAAACATGGCTTCGGGCCTGAGGCTCTCGTAGTCGCGAAGCACCGCCCCGAAGCGCTGGTGGACCCCCACAAGCACGTTGAAGATGGCCTCGTCCACCTCCTGGTTGGTCAGGGTGCGCTCATGGGAGCGGAAGATGAGCCGGAAGGCGAGGGACTTCTTGCCCTCTCCCTCGCGCAGGCGGGGGCCGGTGTACTGGTCAAAGACGAAGCACTGGCTGAGGTGCTGGCCGGCAAGCTCACGGATGGCCTGCTCAAGCTCCCCCGCCGGGGTGTCAAGTTCCACCACCAGGGCAAGGTCTCTTCTGACCGGCGGGAAGTCGCTGGGGGCCCTTACCGGCAGGTGGCGGCGCACCCACGGAAGCAGGGCGTCTAGGTTCAGCTCGGCAAGAGCGATCTCCTCCTCCAGGTCAAAGAGCTCCTTTGCCCGGGTGGAGGCCCGCCCCAGGTAGCCCACCGGCTGGTCTCCCACCGTCACCACCAGCTCCTCATCCAGCCATGCCTGGGATGGCTGGCTGAGCCTGGGGAAGGAGAACTCCTCCACTCCGAGGCTTTGAAGGAGGTACTCCAGGGTGCCCTTGAGGCGGAAGAGGGGGTGGAGGCGGGAGGTGGGGGAGCGCCATGGGGGGAAGGGCGGGG
>JALSIF010000239.1 GCA_026981635.1 bacterium
ACCCGCCCATAGCCGGTGGGGTCGCTGAGCCGCGCAATGAGCATGGCGAGGGGAAAGCTTCGCTCCCGATAGGCGGCGATGAAGCGGCTTAGGGTCTCTGCCGTAAGCAGGGGGACATCGGCCGACAGCACCAGGTAGTCCACCGCCTCCTCCCCCAGTGCCTCCACCGCCACCAGCACCGCATGGGCGGTCCCCAGGGGCTCCGGCTGGCGCACATACTCAAGCTCAGGAAAGCGCTCCCTGAGCCCCTCGGTCATCTTCCCGTAGACCACCACGATGCGATCCGGCTTGACTTCGCGCACCGCGTCCAGGGTATAGGCAAACAGGGGACGGCCGGCCACTGGGTGGAGCAGCTTGGAGGTGGACGACTTGAAGCGGGTTGACATCCCGCCGGCCAGCAGCACTGCTACGAGGGGTCGCTCCACCGGGGCGATTATAGTCTGCAGACCGGCCGTGCTACCTTATGCCCATGCTTGACTTCGTCACCCACCGGCTGACCAATGGTCTCACCCTGACCCTAACCCACCTGCCCTCCCTCCGGCGCAGCGCCGCCTTCCTCTGGGTGCGATGCGGGGCCGCCTATGAGGAGGAATCTGAGTACGGAGTTGCCCACTTTCTTGAACACCTCTGCTTCAAGGGCTCCGACCACCTCGCCCCGGGTGAGTTTGACCGCCGCATCGCCCGCCTGGGAGGAAGCGACAACGCCTTCACCAGCTACGACTACACCGCCTACTTCGTGGAGCTCCCCCATGAACACCTGGGTGAGGCGCTGGCTCTGCTTTGCGAAATTACCCTGCGCGCAAAGATCCCCCAGGACTACTTTGAGGAGGAGAAGGGGGTGGTGCTGGAGGAGATCAAGATGCACCGCGACCTCCCCCTCTCCTGGCTGGAGGACCAGCACCAGAAGACCCTCCTAGGCGGGACACCCTGGGCCCACCCCATCCTGGGATATGAGAAGACCCTGGCCCCCCTCACCCCAGAGCAGGTAAGGAGCTTTCACCGCTGCCACTACACCGCCCCCCGCCTGACCCTCTCCGTAGCCGGACCCGGCTCCCCTGAGGAGGTGCTGGAGCTGGCCGAGGAGAGCTTCGGCCGGGTTGAGCTTGCCCCCACCTGGCAGCCCGAGCCCCAGGCCGACTTCTCCTCGCTGAGCAAGGTGGAAGCAACCCTCCACCCCAAACCGGTGCAGGCCACCTACCTCCTCCTCTCCACCCTGGACCCCACTCCTCCCTCTCTCTCCCGCATGGTGAAGCTTGGCTTCCTCACCGAGATTCTGGCCGGCTCCTTCTCCAGCCGCCTTAACCAGGAGCTGGTGGAAAAAAGCCAGCTGGCCACCGAGGTGAGCCTGGACCGCAGTGTCCACCCTCCGGGCAGTGTTCTCACCCTGACCCTGATCACCGACCAGACCGAAAAGATCCCCCGGCTGGTGGAGCGAGCACTTAAGGTGCTCGGCGAGGTGGCAAGGGAGGGGGTGAGGGAGGAGGAGCTTGAGCGGGTGAGGAAGGGGGAGCTTGCCTCCCTGGCCTTCGCCCGCGAGTCGGCCTCCACCATGGCTTCCCGGGTGGGCTGGTGGAAGCTGATCCACAACTTGAGATCGCTGGAAGACCTGATTGACTTGGTAGGCTCGGTGACCACCGATGAGATAGGCGAGCTGGCCGCCGAGCTCTTCTCCCCCCGCCGAAGCTGGGTGCTCACCGGCCTCTATCCCCAGGGAGAGAGGATGCCCCAGGTTGAGCTGGACCTATCACCCCTCCACGCCTCCACCTCCTCTACCTCCCGTCAGCCCACCTCCCCAGACCAGTGGGAGGTGGAATTGGAAAACGGGCTCAAGGTTATCTACCGCCATGCTCCGGGGACCCAATCGGTGGCCATCTCCCTAGGTACCTCA
>JALSIF010000240.1 GCA_026981635.1 bacterium
TCGCCCACCCCGGTGGCGATGAGGTTGAGTTTGCCCTCGTGGTCGGTGATGTCGCCGGCGGCGTAGACCCCGGGGAGGTTGGTGCGCATGTTGGCGTCCACCTTGATGGCCCGGCTGGAAAGCTCCAGCCCCCACTCCCGCAGGAAGTCCAGCTTCATGCGAAAGCCGATACAGATCAGCACCTCGTCGCAGGGGAGGTCAAACTCCTCGCCGCTCACCCGGTTCTTTGCCCTCACCTTCTCCACCCGGTCGCTGCCCACTATCTCCACCAGCACGGTGTCGGTGAGGAAGGGGATGCCCTTCTCCTGGGCCTCGCGCACGCTGCGCTCGTGGGCGCGGAAGAAGCGGGTGCGGTGGACGAGGGTGATGGATGCCGCCTCACCGAAAAGCTCGTTTGCCCAGTCCAGGGCGGTGTCTCCACCGCCCACGATGACCACTCGCCTGCCCCGGTAGCGGCTGCGGTCCCTCACCACGTGGGCCACCCCGCGGCCGGCAAACTCCTCCTCGCCGGGGATGCCCAGCTTGGCCGGCTCCACCGACCCCGCCCCCAGGGCAAGCAGCACGGTGCGGGTGAGGTGTTCCTCTCCCTTGTCGGTAGTGAGCCTGATGATCCCCTCATCAAGATGCTCAAGTCCCACCACCTTTTGGCCCAAAACCAAGGTGGCGCCAAACTGGAGGCCCTGCTCGGCCATCCGCTCCACCAGCTCGCGGGCCAGCACCTTGGGAAAGCCGGGCATGTCGTAGATGTACTTTTCCGGATACATGGCGGTAAGCTGGCCGCCCACCTCGTCCAGGGAGTCAATCACCTTGGTGGAAAGCTCCCTCAGGCCGGCATAGAAGGCGGCAAACAGGCCGACCGGTCCTGCGCCGACGATGGTGAGGTCAATCACGGCTGGCTGGTCGCTTTGGTTCATCGGGGACCCTCTCCTTGGCTCCTATAGGTGGTTTGGGGTGAGTTTCAGGCGGGCCTATTCTAGCCATGCCCGCCCTGTCCCATAATAGGGGCTGGATGGAGGAAAGGGAGCTTAGCTGGGAGTATCACCCCTTCCGGGTCAGGCCCAGGCGGAGCCTGGCGGCGGTGGGGCTTGTGGTGGGCCTTACCCTGCTCATCTACCTGCTCTACCAGGAGGTGGGGGCGGCGCTGGTGGGGCTGGTGGTGCTGATGCTGGCCCTGGGGCCGGCGCTGGTCCCCTATCGCTATCGGACCTCCCGGCGGGGGGTGGAGATCAGGGCCTTGGGCACGGTGCGCTTCTTTCCCTGGGAGGAGGTGGAGGCAGTGGGGATCACCGAGGACGGCTTTCAGCTAAAGACCCGCCGGGGCTATGGCCCCCTGCGCAGGAGGATCCACGAACTGCTCCACCCAGAGCCCCTGGCTCACTGGGACCGGTTCAGGGAGTTTAGCGGCCGGCCGGTGGGGGAGCGGAGGGTGGTGTTTGAGCGCGATGGGGAGGGTTAGGGAGATTCTTCGCTGCATCGCCCGGGAGCTTCGGGTGGCCTTTGACCTGGGGCCGGAGGAGCTCTCTGCGGAGGACCACCGCCTGCTTCGCATCATCGCCGCCGAGATCGCCCGCCGCAAGATGGCCGCCCCGGCCATCTTTGCCCTGGAGACCCTAAAGCCCCTTAGCTTCATCGGCTCCCAGGCGATGGTGGTGCTGGGGCCCACCATCACCAACCTGATCCGACCGGAGCTCTACAACCGGGTGCAGCTCCTTTTGGAGAAGCGGGTGGCGGTGGAGCAGCTCATCCTCTACCTGGAGGAGTTTCAGGCCCACCCCGAGCGGATGGAGGAGGTGGAAGGAGGGCTTATGGTGGGGGGAGAGATGGACCAGGGTGGAAGGGGGGATTAGCGCACCAGGCCCCGCTGGCGCATGGTGCCAAAGATGAG
>JALSIF010000241.1 GCA_026981635.1 bacterium
AGCGCTGGTCTTTGCTTACCGCCTTTAGCCCCACAAAGGAGCCCAGCGAGTAGCCCAGGTAGCCGATCCGCTCCGGGTCCAGAGGGAATCTCCCCGCCAGCTCCTCAATGGCGTCTGCCGCCCGGCGCACATCCTTCACTCCCTGGGTCATGGGAAGCAGGAGGCTTGCGGCCGACCGCCCGCCGCCCGCCGCCCGCTCGCCGTGGTTGGGCAGGTCCAGGGAGAGGATGGCCAGCCCCTCACCTGCGGCAAGCTTCCCGTAGAGGGCAAACATGTCCGACTTGTCCCTCCCCAGGCCGTGGACCATCACCACCACGGGGACCTTCCCTTTGGCTCCCTTGGGAATGCCAAGCACCCCGACGACCCGGTCAAAGCCGCTTTTAAAGCTCACCCGATAGAGGTCAAAGCCGGCCGTCCCCCTGGCCAGGGCCTGGGTAGAGCGGACCTTGGAGTTGGGGAAGGCCTCCTTCAGGGAGGAGACCGGCTCAACCTTGAGTTCCAGCTGAGCCGCACTGGTCAGGCCGGGACAGGCGGTGGTTAGCAGTAAGAGGAGAAGCCAAAGGGGCCAAGGCCAGGGTCTGGTGCCCCTGCTCATTGTAGGGAGATTGTACTAGCCGGAGGACTAGCGGATGGGCCGAAGGTCAAGTCATTTGAGCTCGCTTAGCGCCTCCTCCAGCTCCTCCAGCTCAATCTCAATCTCCTCCCCCTCAACCTCCACCTCAACCGGCACCAGGGGATAGAGCTCCTCTTCCGCCCCCTCCTGCTCAACCAGATAGATGGAACCCTGGTGTAGGGTCAGCCTGCTATCGGGGGTGAGTCTTCCAGTCGCCGCTACCACATCCCCATCCAGTCGTGCCACCGCCAGGGGGATCTGCTCACTACCTTCACGGACATAGAAAAGTACCGGCTGTCCGGCAGGAAGTTCCTCCAGCTCCAGCTCAATCTCCCCTGCCTCGGGAATGAGCAGGGCAACCTCGCTTATCGCCTGGGCTACCCTCTGGCTCACGTAGCTGTAGCCGATAGCAAAGACCACCACCAGCCCAACGGCGGCGGCAGAGAATCTGAGCCTCCGCTGCTGGGGCGTTAGGGTCTCCTTGGAAGTGGGCAGGGTGAGGAAGAGAACCGGAATAGCAACCACTGCCAAGATGAAGAGGACGTTGTACTCAGCAATGGTGTCAATCACTCCCATGGCTGGAGCAGGCATCCAGCCCATAACGCCTGCCTCACCCAGCTCATGCATCCCATAAATGACCAACTGCACGATGAATATCATCAGAGCCACACTGGTCACCTTGAAGAAGCGCTCCAAGTTGATCCGCATGGAGCCGGTTATGAACAGAACTCCAAAGACGACTGAAATCACCAAACCTAGGACCGCCCCAATCACATTAAGGATGTCACCCCGATTAGTCATCCAGACACTCTTGAGAAAGACAACCGTTTCAAAGCCCTCCCGGAGAACCATAACCAAGATAAAAGCAATCATGCCGAGGAAAGCAGCCGGTCCATACTTGTAGGAGGCTATCTTCTCGGCCTTCTGCCGGATGGCCTTGCCCATCTCCTTAGCCGTAAACATCATCCACACCACTAGGGTGCCGACGAAAAAGGCAGCCACAAGGATCAGCGTTCCCTCCACTAGAGAGCTGGAAAGGTTAAGCTGGGCCAAGAAATAAGCCAGGAGGAGTGATGCGCCTACTCCGAGGGCCAGACCCAGATTGACCGCAGGAATCAGAGTTCGTCTACCTGTTTCCCTGAGGTAGATCCAAACAATCCCCACGATCAGAGCCACCTCAATCCCCTCCCTCAATGTGATGACCAGAGACTCAAACATGGCCTCGCTCCTTGTCCGGATTTCCTAGCCGGGGAGAGTGTAGCAGAAACTAAACTGAAAATCAATATCAACTTCACCCCTCCCTTGTCTGCCCCATGACTGGGTTGGTAGTTCCTAGAGGAAGCAGAGTTTCAGTCTTTCGTGTTTCGGCTAGCTTCCCTGCTGGCCCTGATCTTCGGCCTGCCTGGTGGGCTGCTGGGGAGCTGGGGCTTTACCTTCTGCCCCCTGCTCTCCGCTTGTCGTCTCCTCACCCTGTCCGGTCCCCCCTTTGGCCTCCTCCTCGGCCTGTGCTTCACTCCCCCCCTCTCTCTCAACCTCGGTAAGTCCACCCTCAATGGCGGCGATGTCGGCCAGGGCCTCCTCCAGCTCCTTCTTCTGCTCCTCAAGCCCAGCCGCCTCGGCCAACGCCTTGGCATCTTCCAAAAGCTGCTTGTCGCGACCAGCGTAGGTGAGGATGTCATCTAGCAGTTCGGGAAGCTCCTCCGTCTTGCCCTCCTGCTGGTAGATCTTGGCTAGCTCCAGGTAGAGGTAGGGGTTGTACTCGTAGCGGTCAAAGGAGGCCTGCCGGGCCCGCTCCAGAAGGTCTCTCACCTTGGCCTTGAGCTCCTCCTCGCTCTTGAAGGGAGGCGGGCCGTCCCAGGGCTTCTTGCGCTTCAGGGTCTCCTCGTCGGTCTCCTCACCTGAGCTTTCCTGCTCCGACTTGAACTGCTCCCAGGCCTGCCAGTCGTCCCACCACTCACGGTAGAGCTGGGCAAGGTAGAGGAGGTAGGTCGGCCTTTCGGGGTCAGCCTCCAGGGCCTGGTTGAGAAAACCAACCGCCTCGTTGTAGCGGGGTGGGGTGACCTTCTTGATGTTGATGGTGCCTCCGCTGATGTCAATGTCGGTGCGGGTCTTCTCCTCGTCGGTGAACTTCCTCCCCTGCTCAACTCCCTCCGGACTCAGGTCGTCGTAGCCCTTGACCGCCCGCCAGGCGTTGAGGAAAGGGTAGTAGATGACGATCTTGCTGTTCTGGACGTCCTCCTTGAGCTTCTGATTGATGGCCAGTTCAAACTGGGTGCGAAACTTGATCGCCTTAACCTTGGCCTTGCGCTCAAAGGCGATCACATCGTCCACCGTAACCTCGTGGTCCTCGTCCCAGCCGTTGGCCTCGCGGATCTGGGGGGCTAGCTCCCCCAAACGCTCCTTGGCCTCCTCGGGGTCAATCTCTATCCACTTCTCAATCTTAAAGACGTAGACCCCGTTGCCGAGGAAGAAGGGACCCACGATGGAGCCCTCTGGCGGCTTGGGCAGGAGGATGTCCTTGTAGACCGAATCGGTCTCCTCCGACTCGGGGAAGGTGTCGCGGCCGATGGGCTCCTTCATCTCCCCCTCGGTTTCCCTGGCGCGGTAGTCCTCGTGGTAGCCTTCCACCGCCTCCGCCCAGCTCATCTCTCCCTTCTCAATCTTCTCCTTTACCTCCCTGGCCCGGTCCAGTGCCTCCTGCTTAAGCTTCTTCAGCGTCTCTTCGCGGTAGAGCTTCATTCCCCGCTGGGTGAGCAGGATCTTCCTTACCTCCTGGCGATAGCGGGGAAGGCTCATCTGCTCTCTAGCCAAAATTTGCCTCAGAGCTTCACTCCTCCCCTGCCATGCCTTAATCTTCTCCCGGATGGCAGCTAAGGCAGTGGGGGGGTTAGGGTCAATCCTTAGGTAGCCTTGGACTAGCTGTTCAATATTCTCCGTGACCTCCTTGTCAGACACCTCCTCACCACGGTCAAGGGCATATTTAATGAGAAACTCGGCCTGAAGAAAACTGTCTAGCACCTGCTGCATGAGCTTCCCCTCTCCGTCTGGGTCTATGGGTGCGCCAGTGGTCTGCATCTGGTTGTCGCGCGTGAGTTCATAGGCCCGCATGAAATCTGCGGTCTTGATCTGGCGGCCTTCAATCTCAGTGAAGATGGGAAACTTGTCAACCTCCGACTTGATCCGTTCCTGCTGGGCCTGCTCCAGCTGGGGGGCAACCTGTTGGACGCTAGAGCCGAAGTTGGCGATGCCCAAACCGCCAAGGATGGAAAGCCCAAAGAAGACCGCAATCACGATGACCCAGATGGGCCCGTAGCGGCGGATGTGCTCCATAATCGTCATGGCGACCACCTCGCAGAGCCGACCATTATAAGTCTCATTCCTCCCTGACGGAGAGGTTTAGCCCGAAGTTCACCCGGGGAGAGGAAACCAAAACCATGCGGGGCAGGAATTTCCTTATATAGCTTGCAAAAGTAGCAGCGGGGTGCTAAGATTGCCGTCACCAAGCCAACTCTTTGAAGGAGGAAGGACAGATGGCCAAGGCAGTCAAGAAGGGAGCAACCCTCGGCAAGACCCAGCTGGTCGAGTACGTGGCCGACCGGGCGGGTCTCTCCAAAACCGCAGCCAAAGCGGCAGTGGAGGCCACCTTCAACACCATCACCGAGGCCCTCAAGAAGGGCGGGAAGGTCCAGATCACCGGCTTCGGCACCTTCTCGGTGACCAAGCGCAAGAAGCGCACCGGCATCAACCCGCAGACCAAGGAGAAGATCAACATTCCCGCCAAGAAGGCCCCCAAGTTCACCCCGGGCAAGACCCTCAAGGAAGCCGTCAAGTAGACCCCCGGGCACCGAATCAGAAGGCTCCTCTCTAGGCGAGAGGAAGGGGGAGTGGGTCTCACCCCAGAGGGGGGGAGCTCACTCCCCCTTTTTCGTTTTCCCGCTGTGGGAATCGGTCACCACAAACTCACACACCGGCTGGTCAGGGTGGGAGGCGATGCAGACTACCTCCTCCACCACAACCCCCTCAACCCGGTAGCTGAGCAGGGCCTGGTTCATGAAGCCCTCAATAAACCCACAGAGGGGAAACAGGCTGGTTCGCCCGCGGGCGAAGGGGGAGGAGGAGACCTCCAGCTTGACGAAATTTCCCCACCGGAAGAGACCGGCGTGACCGTCGGCCAGGCATGGCCGGATCGACCGGGCCGCCTCCCGGATGGCTCGGCTTATGCGGGCGCGCCGGGGCAGGGTGGCAAGTAGCGCCCCACCCACCTCCCCCACCAGCCAGAGGTAGGCATTGGCCCCCGCCAGGCGTACGATCTCGCTGTAGCGCTTGGACTGGAGCAGGTGGGTCTGGACCCGTTCAACCGGAGTGAGGGAGAGATAGTCTCCCAAGCGGGCCAGCTCCTCAAGCTGGGCAAGGCTCAGCTCAAACTCCTCTTCCAGCCAGCTTCTGAGTTTTGGGTCGTAGCGGCCGGTCGCCTCCAGCAGGGTGAGGAGGACGACGGGGTGAATCCGTGAAGGAGGTCGCCGAACCACTGGGGGGATTTTAGTGGCCGTCCTATACTCGGCACCGGGTTGGGAGAAGAAGCAACATACCTACCGGTCGTGCTGGCAGGGGAGACCCCCAGCGATGAATGGAAGAGGTTTGTCCCCTCGGGCTTTCGCTGCCACCTGAGGATGGGGGAGGAAAGCCTCCTTGAGCGGGTCTGCCGGGTGGCCGCCGAGGCCACCGGCACACCCCCCCTGGTGCTTGCCCATCCCGAGGTGGTGGCGGGGCAGAGGCTGCCCGAGGGGACCAGACGCAGCGACCCGGGAAGCACCATCAGCGGGAACCTGGCCAGGCTGAGGGAGCTTTCCATTTCCCAGCCCTACCTCCTCATCCTCTCCTCCGACCTGCCCTTCATTGAGAGCCGTCACCTTAGGGAACTGATCCAGTTTCACCAGCAGAGCGACCCGCCCGCCGAGGGGATCTATCCGGCGGTGGAGGTGGAGCTCTGCCGAAGGAGGTTTCCCGGCCTCCGGCGCACCACCGTCCCCCTGGATGGGAAGCGGCTCACCGGGGGCAACGTCTTTATCCTCCGGCGCGACCGCCTGGACTCACTGCTTACCCGGCTGGAAGCCTTCCTCAGGGCGCGCAAGAACCCCCTCCGGATGGCCCTGCTCATCGGGCCGGGGGTGCTATTTAGGGCCATATTGGGCCGTCTTACCTCGGCGGACCTCAAGGGCCAGATCAGGCGTCTGTTTGGGGTGCGGGCAGAGCTCTACCTCTCCCCCTATCCGGAGATCGCCACCGACGTGGACCGGGTGGAGCAGTGGGAGAGGATCCTTGAGCTGAGCGCTGGAAGCGCTTCCGAGAGGGGTCCAGCTCAGAACCAGTAGGGGGCGGTAAGGGCGACCAGCCGGGCCAGGGTGGCATCGCTGACCTCCTCCGCCGGCAGGCTCACCCCCCGAGCATCAAATCCGATGCGGAAGCTCTCCCCCGGCTCGCCAGCTACGAAGCCGTCCAGCAGGTGGCCCCACTCCTGAATGAGCTTTCCCGCCTCCCCTTCGCTGAGAAGCTTTACGGTGAGCTTCCCCCGCGCCCCATCGGAGAGGGGATAGTTTTTCAGGGTGAGGGAGAAGAGGGGATAGCCCAGCTCCACCAGCGAGGCGGCAAGCTCGCGCACATTGAGTTGTGCCGAGGAGAAACTCACCCCGCCCTCCACCACCGTACTGAGGGCGGCACTCATCAACTCAAAGCGCTTGCCCCGGGCCGAGATGAGCGCCCTGCCCCGCTCCACCGGAAAGTAGGCCATCACCTCGGTAAGGACATCAAACTCCTCCTTCACCACCTGCTGGCCGTCAAAGACCTCGTGGGTCTTGCGCTCAAGCAGCTTGAAGGAGAGGAGAAGATCCCCCGCCCCCGCCGCCAGCACCTGAAAGCCGTAGCGGCGCTTAGGGGAGAAGGCCCGCCGCTCAACCAGCTCGGCTAGCTCCGCTGGCTCGGGGGCGTGGGCCACCTGATAGAGGTAGAAGCGCATGGGCAGCCAATTCTAGTGCCACCCTAGCAAGGGGGCTTGACAAAACTGGACGCTGGCTTGTCCTTCTCTGTATAATTTCGGGCGATTATGGCAATTGTCAAGGCAGACGCGGCCCAGGGGCCGGCTACTGGCTGGTATATTGATACAAAGTCTTATCTTGCCAAACGGCAGGTGCGCCACCAGTGGCTCCGGCTCTATCGGGCCTACTATGCCGGCGACCCCTACTCCGACCCCAGGCGCTGGCGCAGCCTCCTGGGCTACCCGGAGGAGGTCCAGCCGCCCCGGGTGCAGGTGAACTTCGCCCGCCTGGTGGTGGAGCGGCCCATGGGCTGGGTGCTGGGGGGGCTTAGGGAGGTGAAGGTCAGGGCCGAGCGGCCGGAGGAGGGGGAGTTTGCGGAGAAATTTTTCCGCCAGGCGGTGGCTCCCCTGCTGGAGGAGCTCCATGTGGAGCTGGCGGTAAGCGGCGACGCCCTGCTGGTCCTGCGCCTGCCCGAGGAGGCGGGGGGGCTGCCCCGCCTGGAGCTGATCCCAGCGCTCCACTTTGACGTTGAGCCGGGCGAAGGGGGGCCGCGCATGGTGCGCATCACCTACCAGAGCCGGCGGGGAGGCAAGCTCTATGAACACCGCGAGGAGCTGATGGCCGGCTCCGGGGTGAGGTACCGGCCCCGGCGGGTGGAGCCGGAGACGGTGGGGCTGATCTTTCGCCGCAGCGGCCGGCCCCAGGTGGCCGAGCGGGTTCCCTACCCGGCCGGGTTTGTCCCCTTCATTCACCTTCGCAACCGCCCCCGTCCCGACCGCATTTACGGCACCAGCGATCTGCGCGACCTCATAAGGCTGATTGACGACTTCAACCTGAAGCTCTCCGAGCGCAGCCGCTACCTCAGCCGCACCCTGACCCCGCTAATAAAGAACGTAAACGGCCAGGTGGTGGGGGGAGGGCCCAGTCCCGACGGGGTGATCTCGGTGGTGGGAGAGCAGGTGGAGCTGGACTACCTCCGGCCAGGGGTAGACCCCGCCTCGGCGGGGGAGCACCTGAGGATGCTCCGCCAGCTCATCAGCGAGCTCTCCGGGGCGGCCCTGATGGAGCCTTCGGAGCTCTCCAGCATCGGCGCCCTGTCGGGGTTTGCCCTGAGCCTGCTCATGCACCCAATTGAGAGGCTCACCGCCCGCAAGCGCGGGCTGATCTTTGAGCAGGGGGCAATGGGGGCTGTTCTTATGGCGGTGGAGTTTGGCCGCCTGAGCGGCGCCCTACCCGGGCCACCGGGCGCCCCCCTGCCCCAGATTGAGTTCTCCTTTGAACCCATGCCAGGAGGTGAAAGAAGTTGAGCGAGGAGATGAAGGAACTGCTTCCCGAAGGGGAGAAGAAGAAGGATGGGGCCGAGGAGCAGGAGGTGGAGGTGGAAGTGGTCTTCACCCCAGAGATTGAGCAGGAAGGTGAGCAGGAGGTGAGCGAAGAGGGAGAGAGCGGACCAGGTGGCGAGGCGAAAGCTTCGCCAGTCCATTCGGGAGAGGAAGGGCCGGCGGCCCTTGAGGCGGTTCCCCCGCCCCTCAGGGAGCCTGCCGTGGAGCTTGGGGAGCTTTCCGGCCCCGAGCTCATCCGCCTGGCCTACCACCAGAGGAGCCCTTCCCTGGAGGGCTGAGAGAGAAACCACTTAGGGAGGTTTTGAAGTGGCACTGACACTGCAAGAGGCAGCCAAGCTGGAGACCGATCTGCTGAGAAAGGGGGTCATTGAGACCTTCGCCAGCGAGAGTCCGGTCCTGAGGTACCTGCCCTTCATTGAAGTGGAGGGAAACAGCTTCCGCTACGCCCGCACCCAGGCCCTGCCGGGGGTGGAGTTTCGCTCGGTGAACCAGCCCTACACCGAGTCCACCGCCACCTTTGACCAGCGCAGCGAGAACCTGGTCATCCTGGGCGGGGTGGCCGACGTGGACCGCTACCTGCAACAGACCCGAGGCTCGGTCAACGACCAGCGGGCCATCCAGACCGAGCTCAAGGTGAAGGCGCTGGCGCTGGCCTTCACCCGGGAGTTCTTCCACGGCGACAGCACCGCCAACCCCAACAGCTTTGACGGGCTGGACCAGCGGGTCACCGCCGGCCAGACCATCGTGGCGGGAGTGGACGGAGCGCCCCTGGACCTGGACATGATGGACCAGCTGGTGGACGCGGTGGTGGGCGGCCCCGACGTGATCTTCATGAACCGCAACGTGCGCCGCCAGCTCACCAAGCTGGCCCGCCAGTCCACCCTGATCCAGATCGGGTTTGATGACTTCGGGCGCAGCGTCTTCCGCTACGACGGGGTCCCCATTGAGGTGGTGGACAAGGATGAGCAGGGGGCAGACATCCTGGGCTTCAACGAGACCCAGGGGACCAACACCACCACCTGCTCGGTCTGGGCGGTGCGCTTCGGGGCCGACCAGTTCGTGGCCGGGATCACCAACGGCGGCATTCAAGTTGAGGACCTGGGCCTGCTCTCCAACCCGCCGGTCTACCGCACCCTGATTGAGTGGTACGTGGGGCTGGCCGTCTTCCGGGACGACGCCATCGCGCGCCTCAAGGGGATCGTGGAGGTCTAGCGGTGAACCGTCCCCTCTCGGTCCAGCAGGCCTGCACCTTCATCGGGCGGCTCCGGCTGATCAACCGGATCACCGGCCAGAACCTCATGGGGGTGGGCTCCCGGCCCACCCCCCGGCGGCGGCTAAAGAGCCTCACCCATCGTCGGCCCCTGTCCCTGGATGAGCTCATGAGCAGGAGGGAGATGGAGTGGACGCGGCAGGCTACCTGAAGCTTCTGGTGGGGGACCGCGACCCCCAGGCACCCCTCTTCTCCACCGAGGAGTACGAGGCCATCCTGTGGAGCCACCGGCTTTCCCCCGGGGAGCTGGCCCGGCTGGGGCTTTCCGCCGGCGCGGATGGACGGGTGAGAATGAGCCTAAGCCCCATCGGCCCCGAGCCCACCACCCTCTACGCCGCCCCCCGGGGCGGGATCCTTGACCAGGGGGCGGAGCTCCTGCTGGACGGGGCGGTGGTGGACCCCCAGGTCACCCCCTACACCCTCCACGGAGGCGAGGGCAGGGTGGAGTTCCAGACCGCCCCGGCGGCGGGTAGCAGGCTGGAGCTTTTGGCCTACCTTGCGGACCTGCGCCAGGCGGCCGCCGCCGCCCTGCTCATGGTGGCAAGCGACCGGGCAAGGCTTGCCCAGAAGGTAAGGCTGGACGGGCTGAGCGGCGACCTTGAAAAGGCGGCCCAGGAGGTGAGGCGGCAGGCGGCGGCCATCAGCGCCCTGCCTAGGCCATTGAGTCTGGGAGGTGAGCCGATCCTGTGAACGCCTTTCCTGCCAGTCTGTTGGAGAGCCTGCTTCGCCGGCTGGGCCGGGAGAGCACCCTGACCGTCACCTGGTACGACCAGAGCGGCGAGCAGCAGGCGGTGGTCACCGTTCCCCTGCTCAGCCTGCCCAAGTGGGTGGAGATGGCAGGTGCCCCCACCGCCCAGTCCCTGCGCGCCCCCGACCTTCGTCGCCTGCGGCTGGTGATGGGCTACGACCAGACCCTGACCAAGGCCCAGCGCCTCACCCTGGACGGGGTCCAGTATGCGGTGGAGGCCACCCGCGTGCTGGGCAGCGAGGAGGGGCCGGTGGCGGTGGTGCTGGAGGTGGTGCGGGTTGATTGAGGTGATCGTATCGGTGCGCGACCATATCCTTTCCCTGAGCGACGCCACCGCCCCGGGCGACCCCAACTGGGGCGACGACCTCAATCCCCACCACACCCTGCCCGCCTTTGTCCTCACCACGGTGGAGATCGGCGGCGAGGACCGGGCGGGGGAGGGCCTCACCCTGATCAGGGGCCGCTTCCTCCTCGCCAGGCTGGCGCGGGAGAACCGGGTGGGGCAGGCCATGGCCGACCTCACCCGGGTGCTCGCACAGCTTCCGGTGGGGGCCCGGGTCCCGGTCCGGGCGGTTAGCGCCACCCCCCAGGGCTACCGGGCCGACGGAGCGGAGCTGGGCAGGCTCACCATCACCCGCTGGCTTAGGCTGGGGCTCAGACGCGAGCGGGGCAGCCCCGATGCGGTGGCCGCCCAGGCGGAGATTGAGCTAACTGGCCTGCTTCCACCAGGAGGATACGGCGATGGTACTTAACGGCATCTCAACCCACACCTTCGGGCCTGCCCGGCTCTGGGTGGACCGGCGCTACCTGGGCGAGCTGGAGCTCTGCCGGCTGGAGGTCCAGGAGGAGGTGAGCCGGCTGGAGCTGGGGGGCGATGGGGGGTTGGCCACCCTCAGGGCCGCCTACCCGGCCCGCCGCTCCCTCACCCTCATCGGGGTGGTGGGCAGGCTTGAGCCGGAGAGCATGCCCTACCTTATGGCGGCGGGCATGAAGCAGCTCATCCCGGCAGGCCAGGCGGTGAGCACCGAGGAGCTGGCGGTGCTACGCTCCGACCAGCCCTACCAGCTGGCCGAAAAGCCCAGCGCCAGCCCTACGGTGACCGACCCCAGCGGGGGCACCACCTACCAGGAGGGGGTGGACTACACCTACGACCCCACCCAGGGCTGGATCACCGCCCTAAGCGGCGGCCAGGCGGAGGGCAAGCTGGTGCTCATAAGCTACACCTACACCGCCCCGGCCCGGGTCACTCTTGGGGTAAGCGACAGCCAGCTCACGCCGGTGGAGGTGCGCCTGGTTCACCACCACCCCGACGGCAAGTCCAGCCTCTCCCTGACCATCTGGCAGGCGGTGGTTCGGCCGGTGGGGGCGCTGGAGTTTCGCCGCGATGAGATGGTAAGCGGCCAGCTCCTGGTTGAGGCCCTGTGGGACGAGTCCCATCCGGGCGAGGAGCTGGGCAAGCTCACCTTCACCGGCCCCGCCTATGCGGAGCTTGCCCACCTGAGCCCGTAGGATGAGCAGGCACTACTACACCATTGAACTTTCCAGCGGACGCCGCTTCACCGCCCGCCGGCTCACGGTGGGCGACTGGTTGGACCTCTACCACCGCCTGCCCCCCGCCCTCTTCGGTGGAGAATCCCGGGGCCTGAGCCGGGGAGAGCTGGGCGGAGCACTGCAGGGCCTGCTGGACCTTGCCGCCAGGGCGGTGGAGCGCGAGCCTGGGGAGCTCAGCCAGGAGCTCACCCCCGACGAGCTGGCCGAGCTGGTTGCCCAGGTGATCGGTCGGGAGCTTGAGCTGGAGGGTGGGGAGGATGGGTGAGTTCAAGCTGGTGATGGCCTGGCTCCAGTCCGAGCTCAGCCTTGGTGACCGCATGCTGGAACGCTTCTCCCCCGAGGAGATTCCCAAGCTGATGAGGCTGGTCCAGCTCAGGAAACTGGAGCAGATGGGGCTGGCCCTCATTGCGGGCGGCAACCCCCAGGAGGGGGAGCGGCTGATCAACCAGGCCGCCCTGGAACGCACTGCCCTGTTTGGCATCAGGAGAGGGAGCGATGGCGCCTGATCCCTTCATCCGTGCACCGCTGGAGGAGCGGCTCGCCCTCCGCCTGGGGCTGGTGCTGGGGCGGGGCGGCAACCTGGAGGAGGCCCTGGCGGCGGTAGCCCGCTCCCTGGTCCGTCGGCTGGAGCGCACCATCGTTGAGCAGGTGGGTGAGGCGGTGGGCGGTGGAGTGGCGGGAGCCCTCATCGGCGGCCTGGCCGGCGGGCTGGTGGGAGGGCTGCTGGGAGCAGCCATCGGTCGGCTGCTGCGCAGGAAGCGCCGCCCTCCGGTGCTGAGGCTGCCCGAGCTGGAGCAGGTGCTCGCGGTGAGCTTTCCCACCCAGCTGGTTCCCGCTTCCCCTTCCCCACAGCCCGCCGGGGTAGAGGTGAGGCTTTCGCTGGAGGGGGTGGTGGGTGACCCCGACCAGGTGGCCAGGGCGGTAAGCGACCACCTGGAGAGCACTCTGCGCACCCTGAGGCTGGCAGGAGGTTAGGCGATGCTTCGCTTCTGGAGCGGGTTTGTTGACCACATTGACCTTCCGGACTACCGGCTGGAGCTGAGGCTGGCCGAAGGCGTCCGCCTGCTCAGGGACCTAAGAGGCCAGACCCAGGTGGTGCGCCCGGCCGCCCCCCTGGAGGATGACCGCATGCGGGTGGAGTTTCCCTACTTCCGCCTGGAGACCAAGGGCCTCTCCGACACCACCCTGCGCCAGCACCTGGAGGACGGCCTGCGCTTTGGCGGCGAGCAGATCATCTTCGTGGGCTCCATCGGGGTGGTCCTCAAAGTCGTGGTGGTGGCCTTCCGCCCCGACCTGGCGGTGATACAGCTTGCCCCCAGGACGGCCTGGTTTGAGGCGGTGATCACCGCCCGGGGAAGCTACACCGACTTTGACGACCTGACCACCGCCAGCTTCCCCAGCTAGAAGGAAAGAGAGATGGGATTTAGCGCACAAGACCAC
>JALSIF010000242.1 GCA_026981635.1 bacterium
AGCACCGCGTGGGTCCCCATCACCGTGCGGCCGGGCTGGTAGCCAAATCCGGGGTCAAAGAAGCCGGCGTAGTGGGTGCGCAGTTCTCCGATGCGGGCCTCATAGGGCGACATCTCGGCGGCAAGCGCGGGCGGGATCACCACCCGCTCCCGGCTGATGAGCAGGTAGAACTCCTCCGGCTCCAGCACCAGCGCCGGCACCCCGGCAAAGCGGATGGGCTCCCAGTAGTCCTCCACCGGGTGGGCACGCTCCTTGGAGAGGTCAAGCAGGGGGGCGTGGCGGCGGGCCCGGTAGCCCACCACATCCCCCCGCCTGCCCGATAGCCCCACCGTAAGCTCCAGGGCATCGTCCCGCTCCGGATCAGGACCGGCATGAGTCTCGGGAAACAGCGGGCGGTCTTCAATCCAGACCAGCTCATGTCCTAGGCTGGCCGGGCTTACCGGTTCAAGCCTTCCCTGGATGAGCCTAAGCTGGTTCAGGCAAATTCCCCGCCTAATGAGCACGGTGAAGGTGCGAGAGAATATCTCCAGGTAGAGCTTTCCCTTGTAGCCCGCCGGCACCCGGTCAAACCCCGCTCCGGTCTCGGTGATCAGGCGGGTAAAGATGTCCAGCCGGCCGGTGGAGCTTTTGGGGTTGGCGATGCCGCCTATCCCCGGCGGCAGGTCCAGACGCTCCTCAAGTTCCACCAGGTAGACCTGCCCCGGCTCAAGCACCCGCCCCCGCTCGCTATCCAGTTCCTCTTGGTAGAGTTCCCAGCCGGGGACACCGGCGGCAGGGCCGCTGGGCTCGGTAAGGGTGCCCTGCTTTGGGAGAGGAAGGAAGGAGGCCCTCAGGCGGCTGAGCCTTCTTCCCAGCCTGAGGTCAATGCTTGCAGGCTGAAACTGGGCCTGCTCCATGGGCTGGTCGGCCCAGATGGCCCCCTCCTGCCAGAGTTTGATCAGGTGTTGGCGGGGGAGGATGCCGCCCGCTACTGCTGCCCTATCGTCCCTCACTAGGCCCACTACTCTAGCCTAGCCACCGACAAGGTGGGGGAGGCTAAAGCATCGCCTCGCTCTCGCCGGTGATCCCTAGGTAGAGGAGGCTCACCAGGGCAGTAAGGGCGGCAAGCCCGTAGAGCCAGTTTCCCCACCTCACCCAGAAGGTGAGATCAGAGAGGCGATAGACCCTGCCCACCACCACCTGGGCCGGGCCGATGCGGGAGCTTTCAATCACCACCCCGCGGGGGTCAATGATGTGGCTTACCCCGGTGGTCGCCGCCCGCACCAGGTATCTCCCCGTCTGAACCGCGATGAAGCGGTCTATGTTGGCATGCTGGAGCACCCCCACCTTGCCGATGGGGTCAACCCAGTCTGGGTTTTCCGGGTCCTCCTTCAGGTACCAAGAGTTGTTGGTGCCCAAGGCAATCAGCTCTGCTCCCCCGAGCACTTCGGCACGGGATACAAAGGGGAAAACTGAGGAAAAGCAGATCAGTCCCCCAACTCTTAGCTCTCCAACCCTCAGGGGATGAAGCTTTCTGCCTGCGCTGAGGTCGTAGCTTCCCCAGGGAAAGTGGAGGAAGCGCATCCGACCTCCCAGGGGGACCGTCTCACCAAAGGGCACCGGCATTACCTTGTGGTGGTAGTCGGCGAGATCCCCCTCCTCGTCCAGGGCGATGAGGGAGGTGGAGATGGCATAGCGGCCGCGGGTGCCATCCTTTCGGGTTACCTCCCTGCCGGGGGTTATGGAGACCCAACTATCCAGATCCTGCTCACTGCCGAAGAAGTCGGGAGGACGGGGGGAGTTCTCCCCACCCCGCAGGGGGAGAAGTTCCCTTAGGTGTCTGGCTGACATGGCACCGAAGATGATGCCGGTGCGGTAGCGGCGGGCAAGCAGGGCAATG
>JALSIF010000243.1 GCA_026981635.1 bacterium
ATGACCAACGTGTGGCGGGTGTTTGGCGCCCCCTGGGGGATGGCCTGCCTGCTGGTGGATGTGGCCAAGGGGCTAATTCCGGTGCTAGCCTATCGGGCGCTGGCGGAGCCGGCAGGGATGGCTGGACTCAGCTGGGGAGCGGTGGGGGTGGGAGTGGCGGCGGTGCTGGGCCACACCTTTACTCCCTGGCTTGGCTTTCGGGGGGGAAAGGGGATTGCCACCGGCCTGGGGGTGCTTATCGGCTGGCTTTCGGCCTACGCCCTGGTCCCCTTCCTAGTCTTTATGGTGGTGCTTGCCCTCTTTCGCATCGTCTCCCTGGCCAGTATCTCTGGCGGGGTGGCCTTTGTGGCCCTCTGCTTTTATCTTGAGAGCCTTACCAACCTTCGGGCGCTTAGCATTTTCATGCTGCTTTTTATCCTTTGGACCCACCGCTCAAACCTAAGGAGGCTCTTTAGGGGGGAGGAGCCCCGCATCTCCCTTCCTCTGGGGCGCAGGGCAGGTGGGGGAGGGAGCGGGTGATTTGCCCACCCCGGGCGGTAATAATTAGTGCCTGTCAGACGCCGCTGGGGGATGGTGTAATGGCAGCACAACGGCCTTTGGAGCCGTTGGTCCAGGTTCGAGTCCTGGTCCCCCAGCCTTTCTCCTTCTCGGGGGAAATGGTTTGTCTGAGCCTCTAAAATCGCCCCATCATGGCTGAGCTGGTTAGGACAGGCGAGGCGCCGGAGCTTGATATCTGCGACCTCTTTGATCACGTCGGCGAGTACGCCACCATCAAGGGCTGGCTGAGGAACCGAAGAAGCTCGGGCAAGATCCATTTCCTGCTGGTCAGGGACGGCACCGGCGAGGTCCAGTGCGTGGTGCGCTATGGGCAGATTGAGGAGGACAAGTTTGAGCTCGCCGACCACATCGGGCTGGAAAGCTCCATCATCGTCACCGGCGAGGTGGTGGCCGACCCCCGCTCGCCGGTGGGGGTGGAGATCCGGGTCACCGACTACCGGGTCTTTCAGGATGTGGAGGACTACCCCATCGGCAAGAAGGAGCACGGGGTGGGCTTCCTCCTCAAGCACCGCCACCTGTGGCTGAGAAGCCCCAAGCAGTGGGCGGTGGCCCGCATCCGCGACGAGGTGCAGAAGGCCACCCGCGACTTTTTTTACGCCCGCCGCTTCGTCAATGTGGATACGCCCATCTTTACCCCCGCCGCCTGCGAGGGAACTACCACCCTGTTTGAGGTGGACTACCACGGGGACACCGCCTACCTCTCCCAGTCGGGGCAGCTCTACCTTGAGGCGGCCATCATGTCCCTTAAGCGCTGCTACTGCTTCGGGCCGGTCTTTCGGGCGGAGAAGTCCAAGACCCGCCGCCACCTGCTGGAGTTCTGGATGGTGGAGGCGGAGGCGGCCTGGATGGAGTTTGAGGAGAACCTCCGCCTGCAGGAGGACTATGTCACCTACCTGGTGGAGCGGGTACTGGAGAACCGCAAGCGAGAGCTTGAGATCCTGGAACGGGACACCAGCTCCCTGGAGCGGGTGCGCCCCCCCTTCCCCCGCATCACCTACGAGGAGGCGGTGGGGATGATTCGGGGGGCGGACGACCCCGAGGTGGCCGACTTTGAGGGGGGAAGCGACTTTGGGGCTCCCCAGGAGACCTGGCTGGCCGCCCAGTTTGACCGGCCGGTCTTTGTCACCAACTTCCCCGCCGAGATCAAGGCCTTCTACATGAAGCGCGACCCCGAGCGGCCGGACACGGTGCTGGGGGCAGATCTGCTAGCCCCCGAGGGCTATGGGGAGATCATCGGGGGAAGCCAGCGCGAGGATGACTACGAGACCCTGCTTGCGCGCATCCGGGAGCACAACCTTCCCGAGGAGGCCTTCCAGTG
>JALSIF010000244.1 GCA_026981635.1 bacterium
TCTCCCTTTGGGGCAAGCCCCTCGGCCAGCAGGACGGGCAGGAGTTCCAAAGGCATGCGCAGGACGGATAGCTCGCCGCTCTGGTGAAGCCTAGCCAGCTCAGGTTCGGCCTCGGGAAGGGGGGGGAGTTCTCCCCTCACCAAGGCCCGGGCCAGGCGAGCCACCCCCTCAACCTGACCGAAGAAGCAACCCGCCGGAAGCTCCTCGTTTCCCACCGAGGGATGCCTGAGGCGCAGACAAAAGAGCGCACTGGGAAGGGAATCTCCCCTGGGGATAAAACCCCAGACGCCATGACGCACCTCCCCACCTGCCCGGTGGACCAGCAGGCGCTTGAGGGGATAGCCTCTTAGGGGCTGGCTGTCCAGCAGCTGGGCGATAAGCCTCCGGTCGGTGAGTGGAACGATCTTGCCCGGCTTCCTTCCCACCTTGGCTAGGCGGCGAGAAAGACCGACTGCTCACAGGCGGGTCCGACGCTGAGCAGGGTGACCGGCAGGCCCACCTGCTCCTCAATGAAGGCGATGAAATCCAGCACCTCTCGGGGCAGAGCCGAGTGTTCGGTGATGCCGGTGGTCTCGCAGTGCCAGCCGGGCAGGGTCTCGTAGATGGGTTCGCAGCGGGCCAGCACCGTATCGTCGGGGTCAACCTCGTCCACCACCTCACCCTCATAGCGGTAGGCAATGCAGACCTTGATCTCCTCAAACTCGTCAAGCACATCCAGCTTGGTGATGGCAAGCTCGGTGCACCCGTTAATGAAGGCGGCGTAGCGAAGCAGCACCAGGTCCAGCCAGCCGCAGCGGCGGGGGCGGCCGGTGGTGGTGCCGTACTCGTTGCCCGCCCGGCGCATAAGTTCTCCTACCTCGCCGAACTGTTCGGTGGGGAAGCTTCCGTTGCCCACCCGGGTGGCGTAGGCCTTGCTCACCCCGATCACCCGATCAATGCGATTGGGGGCGATGCCGGTCCCCAGGCAGGCCCCGCCGGCCACCGGGTGGCTGGAGGTGACGAAGGGGTAGGTGCCGTAGTCAATGTCCAGCAGGGTTCCCTGGGCTCCCTCCAGCAGGATCTCCCGGTCCTCCGCCAGCAGGCGGCGCATGAGAGGAGGGACCGGCCTGATCAGATCAAGGAAACTTTCTGCCGCCCCCATCACCTGGTCGTAGATCTGGTCGGGGTCAAGTTCAGGTTCACCGTAGAGCCCCTTAAGCAGGGCGTTTATCCGTTTGAGGTTGAACTCCAGCCGGCGGCGGAAAACCGAAGGCTCCAGCAGATGGGCCACCTTGAGGCCGCTGCGGTCATACTTGTCGGAGTAGGCGGGGCCGATGCCGTGGCCGGTGGTGCCGATGGAATCCTTTCCCCGCAGGCGCTCCTCCAACCGGTCCAGCAGCTTGTGGTAGGGCAACACCAGATGGGCACCGCTTGCCACCACCAGCTCGGCCCTGAGCCAGCCGCGCTCCCTAAGACCTTCTATCTCCCGGGCAAGTCCGATGGGATCAACCACAACGCCGTTTGCAATGATGCAGAGCTTTCCCTCCCTGAGGATGGCGGAGGGAAGCAGGTGGAACCTGAAGTCCTCCCCCCCTACCCTGACCGAGTGGCCGGCGTTGGTCCCTCCCTGGTAGCGAACGTCAACGTCGTAGTCGGCGGCAAGAAGATGGGTGATCTTCCCCTTCCCCTCGTCGCCCCACTGGGCACCGACCACTACGCAGACACTCATGGCTTGTCACTCCCAAACTAACCCCACCGGGCACAAAACTGCCATTATAGGCAGAAGAGCCGGGCGCAGGGGCCAAATTCCGCTTCATGGGAGAGGTGGGTTAGAGGTGAAAGGGGACCCCAATGGCCCTGTTCCCTTCCCCCTCCGGGACCTGCGGGGGAGCATTTTTCTTCACAGCCAGGGGCCGGTTTTGCTAGAATAGATGCGCATTTGAAGGGAAAAAGTTGGGCAGGCAACGAGAGATCACCATGACCCTTTCCTACCTGGCCTACCTGAGTTTGGCCCCTGGGAAAAGGCGGGCAGGCTCTGCCCAGACTCCTACACAGAGAGACTAGGTCCTATGACAAAGGAGAAGACCACAACCGAGACCGAGGCACTGGAGACGGAGGTGATTGAGCCGGCCGAGGAGGGAACCGTTCTCCCGCCTGCGGCCGAGCCGCCCGAAGGGGAGTACACCAGCAAGCAGATTCGGGTCCTCAAGGGGCTGGAGGGAGTCCGCATACGGCCTGCCATGTACATCGGCTCCACCGGTCCCAGCGGCCTCCACCACCTGGTCTACGAGATCGTGGACAACGCCATTGACGAGGCGGTGGCGGGCTACTGCAACCAGATCAAGGTCACCCTGCTCAGGGATGGAGGGGTAAGGGTGGAAGACAACGGGCGCGGCATCCCGGTTGACCCCATGGAGTCGGAAGGGGGGAAAAGCGCCCTGGAGGTGATAATGACCACCCTCCACGCCGGCGGCAAGTTCGGTGGAGGGGCCTACAAGGTCTCCGGTGGACTCCACGGGGTGGGGGCAAGCGTGGTCAACGCCCTCTCGCGCCGCTTTGAGGTGGATGTCCATCGGGATGGCAAGGTCTGGCGGCTGGTCTGCGAGCGGGGGGAGGTGGTGGAGCCGGTCCACGAGGTGGGCAAGACCCGCCGCCACGGCACAGTGGTCACCTTCTGGCCCGACCCAGAGATCTTTGAGACCACCGAGTTCAAGTTCTCCGAGCTGGAAAACCACCTGCGGGAGCAGGCCTTTCTGGTGGCCGGCCTCAAGATCGTCCTGGAGGACGAGCGCGACGGAGAGAAGGCGGTCTTCCACTACCGGGGTGGCATCAAGGAGTTCGTCCGCCACCTCAACCGCAACCATAACCCGCTTACCAAACCGCTTCACCTGAAGAAGGAGTTTGAGCTACCAGCGGGGGAGAACGGCGAGCGGGTGCGCCACTACCGGGTGGAGATCGCCATCCAGTATGTGGACGACTACCGGGAGCTGATCCTGGGCTTTGCCAACAACATCCACACCAAGGACGGCGGCACCCACCTGGAGGGGTTCAAGGCGGGGCTTACCCGGGTGATCAACAAGTACGCCCAGGACCATGTGCTCTTAAAGTCTGGCTCTCCCAGCCTCACCGGCGACGACATCCGCGAGGGGTGCACCGCCATCGTTGCGGTCTGGCTGGAGGAGCCCCAGTTTGAGGGCCAGACCAAGGGGGCGCTGGGCAACAGCGAGGTCAAGGGGCTGGTCCAAAACACTCTCACCGAGCAGCTTACCGAGTGGCTGGAGCACCACCCGGGGGAGGCGAGAAAGATCGTCACCAAGGCGGAGGCGGCCGCCCGGGCCAGGCTGGCCGCCCGCAAGGCGCGGGAGATAGAGCGCAAGAAGTCAAGTCTGGACCGCACCCTGCCCGGCAAGCTTGCCGACTGCTCCAGCAAGGACCGGGACCGCTGTGAGCTGTTCATCGTGGAGGGGGTGTCGGCCGCCGGCACTGCCAAGGCGGGCCGGGACCGCAACTTCCAGGCCATCCTGCCCATCCGGGGAAAGATCATCAACGTGGAGAAGGCGGGGCTCTCCCGCGTGCTCAACAACTCCGAAATCCAGGCGCTGATTACCGCCATCGGGACCAACATTGACGCCAACCAGGACCTAGACGCCCGCCGCTATGACAAGATCATCATCCTCACCGACGCCGACGTGGACGGGGCCCACATCCGCACCCTGCTGCTCACCTTCTTCTTCCGCCACATGGACAAGCTGGTTGAGGCGGGCAAGGTCTATATCGCCAAGAATCCCCTCTTCCGCATCCGCAAGGGGCGCGACCAGCGGTTCTACGTCTTTACCGAGAAGGAGCGGGACGAGAAGGTCAGGGAGCTGGGGGGCAAGGTGGAGGTGACCCGCTTTAAGGGCCTGGGCGAGATGGACGCCGAGGACCTCTGGCTCACCACCATGAACCCGGAGACCCGCACCCTCATCCGGGTGAAGGTGGAGGACAAGCTGGAGTGCGAGGAGACCTTTGAGAAGCTGATGGGCTCAGAGGTGGAGCCGCGGCGCAAGTTCATCCAGGACTACGCCCGGGAAGTGGAAAACCTTGACATCTAGCCGGCCTCAGCCGGTAAACATTCCGGAACGGGGCCGCACAAGCTAGCAGGACAGGGCCATGGCTGACCAAAAAGACCTCTATCAGGAAGGACGCATCGTTGAGGAGCCCCTGCGGGAGCTTCTGGAGACCAGCTTCCTGGAATATGCCATGAGCGTCATCGTGGGCCGGGCCATCCCCGATGCCCGCGACGGCCTGAAGCCGGTCCACCGCCGCATCCTCTACTCCATGCTGGAAAGCGGATATACGGCAAACAAGCCCACCGTCAAATGCGCCAAGATCGTCGGGCAGGTTATCGGCAACTTCCACCCCCATGGCGAGGCGGCAGTCTATGACGCCCTGGTGAGGATGGGGCAGGACTTCAACATGCGCTACCCCCTGATTACCCCCCAGGGCAACTTCGGCTCCATTGACGGTGACCCGCCGGCCGCCTACCGCTACACCGAGGCCAAGCTCTCCGAGCTGGGGGAGTACCTGCTGGCAGACATCAAGAAGGAGACGGTGGACTTCATCCCCACCTTTGACGGGGAAACCCAGGAGCCGGTGGTGCTCACCGCGGGGGTGCCAGTTCTACTGATGAACGGGTCGGAGGGGATCGCGGTGGGCATGGCCACCCGCATACCCCCCCACAATCTGAAAGAGCTGGTGGGGGCAGTAAAGCTCCTCATTGAAAAGCCCGAGGCCACCACCGAGGAGCTGATGCAGCATGTCAGGGGGCCAGACTTCCCCACCGGTGGGGTGATCCTGGGCGATGGGGGGATAAAGAGCGCCTATGAGACCGGCCGGGGGACCATCCACATCCGGGGACGGGTGGAGATTGAGCTTGACCAGCGGGACCGCAGCCAGCTGGTGATCAAGGAGGTCCCCTTCCAGATCAACAAGGCCCAGCTCATTGAGCAGATCGTCAAGCTCTCCAAGGAGGGCAAGATTGAGGGGATCACCGACATCCGCGACGAGTCAGACCGCAGTGGGATTCGGGTGGTGATTGAGCTTGCCCGCAAGGCGGTACCCAAGGTGATTGAGCGACAGCTGCTGCGCTACACCCGCCTGCAGACCACCTACCCCATCCAGATGCTTGCCCTGGTGGACGGGGTACCCCGGGTCTGCTCGCTAAGGAAGCTCCTTCAGGTCTTCATTGACCACCGGCGGGAGGTGATCCGCCGGCGAAGCGAGTTTGAGCTTAAGAAGGCAAAGGAGCGCGCCCACATCCTGGAGGGGCTAAAGATCGCCCTGGACAACATTGACCGGGTGGTGGAGATAATCCGGGCGAGCGAGAAGGTGTCCGAGGCGCGCCAGGCCCTGATGGAGGAGTTTGACCTCACCCAGGTCCAGGCCCAGCACATCCTGGACATGCCCTTAAAGACCCTGACCGGGCTTGAGGTGCAAAAGATCCTGGACGAGCTAGAGGCGCTCTACAAGAAGATAGCCGAGCTGGAAGAGCTACTAAAGAGTCCAAAGAAGATTGATCAGGCGCTTGTCTCGGAGCTTGAGCAGGCGGCGGAGAAATTTGGCGACGAGCGGCGCACCCTGATCCTGCCCGACGCTGACCCCAGCGGGGAGTTTGACGAGGCGGCCCTGATCAAGCCGGAGGACATCGTCATCACCATGACCCGCGACGGCTACATCAAGCGGGTCCCCCTCTCCACCTTCCGCGCCCAGCTTAGGGGCGGCCGGGGGCTAAAGGGGCAGGCCACCCGGCCGGAGGATGTGGTGGAGCACCTGGTGGTGGCCAACACCCACGACTTCGTCCTCTACTTCACCGACCGGGGTAAGGTCTACTCCAGCCGGGGATACCACGTGCCCGCCTACGAGCGGGGGGCGCGGGGTATTCCGGTGGTCAACCTCCTTTCCCTGGAGAGCGACGAGAAAGTGACCGCCATGCTCGCCCTGCCGCCGGGCCACCCCTACCGCTACCTCTTCCTGGTCACTGAACTTGGCACGGTGAAGCGGGTGAAGGTAGAGGAGTTTGAGCACCTGCGCTCCACCGGCAAGCGGGCCATCCTGCTTGACGAGGCCAAGGGCGACCGGCTGCGCTTCGTCATCCCCACCACCGGCGGTGACCACGTAATGCTCCTTACCCGCGCCGGGAAGGCGGTCTGGTTCAAGGAGGAAGAGGTGAGGGTTATGGGCACGAGCGCCCACGGGGTGGTGGGAGTTAGGCTGAGTGGTGAGGACGACCGGGTGGTGGGGGCAGATGTGGTCACTCCAGAGGACACCATCTTGGTGGTGGGAGAAAACGGCTACGGTAAGCGCACCAGTGCCAAGGAGTTCCGCCATACCCACCGGGGCACCCAGGGGGTCATCGCCATGAAGGTTACCGAGAAGACCGGGCCGGTGGTGGCGGGCTACCGAGTGGAGGAGAAGGACGAGATCATGATCATCACCACCGGCGGCCTGGTCATCCGCCAGAAGGTGGGTGAGATCCCGCGCTACGGAAGAAACACCCAGGGGGTCCGGCTGATCAACCTGAAGCCGGGTGACCGGGTGGCCAGCGTAGATGTGGTGAGACAGCATGAGAGCTACCAGATATAGCTTTAAGGTAGAAGATATAGACTGACCCTCAATTCACCTCGGCCTAAGAAAAGACTTAGACACCACTCGGCTAGGGACTAGAATGTGGTCTCGTGATGCTCTTCTCCCTGATTCGACTAGAGCGTCCCGAGCTGGTAAGGCTAATTTACATCAGTCTCCTTTCAGCCCTTGTTGGGGTGGGTGGGGGTGCACTAGCATTCGCGGTTTATTATTTGATCTACTTCGTAACTAATCTGGTCTTTTTTCAACGTTTATCTTTTGAACCGATCGAACCAAACATTCAGAAGGTCGGGATTTGGGTGGTCTTCATTGTCGCCGCCGGAGGTGGTCTAGTTTCCCTCTTGGTATGGCTCTTTAGACAACCCCAGCTTCTGGGCCATGGTGTCCCTGAAACCGTTGAGGCGGTCCATCTCAACCGGGGCAGATTTCGGGCCCGGATGATGATCCTCAAACCTCTTGCCTCCGCCTTCTCCATCGGAACCGGTGGCCCGTTGGGGGCCGAGGGGCCCATCGTGCAGACCTGCGGAGTGCTGGGCTCCTTCATCGGGCAGAGCCTGCGCATCACCACCTACGAGCGACGGGTACTGCTGGCCTGTGGGGCAACCGCGGGTCTAGCCGCTACCTTTAATGTCCCTTATGCAGCTGTTATTTTTGCTCTTGAGCTCCTTGTACTTGAACTAAAACTCTCCAGCTTTATTCCATTAATCATAGCAAGTGCCTCAGGAACTATCGTAAGATATATTTTACTCGGAAACCAAGCTAAATTTTCTGTGTCTGTTTCAGATGGAATTAACTATCCCAATCTAATTCCACTTGTTATTGTTGTGGGAATCTTTGCAGGATTCTTGTCTGTTCTAATTATTAAGTTGCATAATAAGATTGAAACTTCGCTTGAAAAAGCAAGACCAAATCGGCTTCTGATGCCAATCATAGGCGGAGCTATGATTGGCACCATTGCAATTTTTATTCCACAAGTACTAGGATTGGGCTTTATCCATTTGAATGAAATCTTGAACAATAATATGGATTTAAGCCTGTTAATGCTTATTATGTTTGGCAAATTGATCGCCTGGTTCATAGCGTCAACCATGGGCAGTTCCGGCGGTACGATCCTTCCTTTGTTTTTGGTAGGAGCCTCTTTAGGAGCTCTGGTAGGTAAAGTCTCCTCTCTATTTCTCCCCTCAGCTTGGAACAGTCCTGAGATTCTTGCCGTGGTGGGGATGATGGCCCTGTTTGGGGCCTCCATGCGGGCCACCTTCACCGCCATCCTGTTCGGGTTTGAGGCGGTGCACGACTTCAACGTGATCGTTCCCCTGATGGTGGGGTGTGTGGTGGCCGATCTCGTCGCCAACCTCTACTGTCGCGACTCGCTGGTCACCCACCTGCTCAAGCGCCGGGGAATGAAGCTCAGCCTGGAATATGAGGCCGACATCACCGAGGAGTTCACCGTCGGTCAGATCATGACTAGGGAGGTAAAGACCATCTCCGCCTCCCTCAGGCTCTCTGAGCTCCTGAAACGGATCAACGACCCCTCGGACGAGCTCTACCCCTATGATGCCTTCCCCATCCTTGATGAGCAGGGGAGGCTGGTGGGGATCATTTCCCGAGACGACATGGTGCGCATCGTCAAGCACCGGGAGCACGCCGACCGGAGGGTGATTGAGCTTGCCCGCAGCGACGTGATCACCGCCACTCCTGACATGAACGTGCACGAGGCGATGATGCAGATGATCCGCCACCGGGTGGGTAGGCTTCCCGTGGTTGACCCGGAGGACCACACCAGGCTGGTGGGGATCATTAGCCGTAGCGACGTGCTGCGCTGCTGGCTGAGGGACCTGGAGGAGCACACCGAGGTGGAGGAGCCGGTCTATCACCTGCGCCGCTTCCTCCCCCACCTTCCTCCCCGCCCGCCCTCCAAGGAGTAGGGTCAGCTAGTAGACTTTCCTTTCCGTGTTCTTCTGGTTTCGCCGAAGGAGGACGCCCCGGCCCGAGTGGCTGGTGGTGGGGCTAGGAAACCCCGGGCTCAAATATGCCCCCACCCGCCATAACCTGGGCTTCATGCTGGCCGACCGGCTGGGGGATGAGTTTCGCAAGCTCTCCCGCTTTGCCCTCTGCGACGCCCAGTGCCTTCACCTTCGCCTGGCCGGTAAGGATGCGGTGGTGGCCAAGCCCCAGTCCTACATGAACCTGAGCGGGGGGCCGGTGGCCTGCCTGATGGAGAAGCTCTCCCAGCCAAAGCTTTTGGTCGCCTGCGATGATGTGAACCTGCCCCTGGGGACGGTGCGGCTTCGGGCGCGCGGATCGGCCGGCGGGCACAAGGGGCTAAAAGACATCATTGAGAAGCTTGGCAGCGAAGAGTTTCTGCGGGTAAGGATCGGCTGCGGCCCCCCCACCATCCCCGACCTGGCCGAGTTTGTCCTCTCCCCCTTTGAGGAGGAGGAGTGGCCTCTGGTTAGGCAGGCACTGGAGCTTGCCCGCGACCTGGTGGTCAAGGCGTTGGCGGAGGGATTGGAAAGTGCCACCCTGAGGGTGGAGGACTACCAGCCCCCCAATCATGGCAAGGGGGGCTGAGCACTACTCCTTTAGGGGTTTTACCTCCTCCCCGCGGAGGTAGTCGTCAATGAGCTGTCTGGCCAGGGGGGCATCGTAGTCGGCCACCATCAGCCGGTAGGGGACAAGGCCGCGGAAAAGCCCGCCCCAGACGGTGTTGGAGGCGGTGTCGGAGATGAAAACCTCAATGTCGTGCTGGCGGAGAAGCCCAGCGATCTCTTCGGCGTGGATGAGATCGGTGGTCTGGTAGACGACCTCCATCAGCTGCCCAGCCGGGCGGGGGCCGGCTCAGTCTGGCCTTGCTCCTTTAGGGAGTGGTGAAGCTGGCGCACTGCGCGGATGAGACGGCGGGCCTGGTTAAAGTCCAGTGCCTGGGGACCGTCGCAGAGAGCCTCATCCCGATTGGGGTGCACCTCCACCAGCAGTCCATCGGCTCCCGCCGCCACCGCCGCCAGGGCGGCCGGCTCCACGAAGCGATAGTCACCGGTGGCGTGGGAGGGGTCCACTATCACCGGCAGGTGGGTCACCTGGTGGAGCACCGCCGGGGCAAGCACATCAATCTGGAAGCGCAGGGTGGGCTCAAACCCCCTCACCCCCCGCTCGCAGAGCACCACCCGGCTGACCCCCTCCACCAACAGGTACTCGGCGGCGGAGAGCCACTCGTGGTAGGTGGCGCTCATGGCACGCTTGAGCAGGACCGGCTTGCCCAGCCTGCCCAGCTCGCGGAGGAGGGCAAAGTTCTGCATGGAGCGACTGCCCACCTGCATGAGGTCAGCCACCTCGGCCACCCGCTCTACCTGGTCGGTGGAAAGCACCTCGGTGCAGATGGCAACTCCATACTCCTCCCTGGCCCGGCCTAGAAGGCTAAGCCCCTCTTCCCCCAATCCCTGGAATGCGTAGGGGGAGGTGCGGGGTTTGAAGGCACCACCCCGGATCACCTTGATCCCCTCCTCCCGCAGGAAGGCAACGGTTTCGCTTAGCTGCATCCAGCTCTCCACCGAGCAGGGGCCAAAAATCAAGGAGAGGGCGCCGGGGGCAAACTCCTCGCCCCCCACCGTGAAGCGGGTGGAGGGCCGGGCTGGCGACTTGCAGACCCGGGAGAGACCTTCCGTAAGCGAGGTTAGCTCCTCCTCCATGGCGGGCTTGTAAGGATAGTCACAAGATGGCGTGCGCTCCATTCTAGCTTACCGCTTGACTAACTTTTCTTCCCCCTGCTGGGCGAGGATGGCCTGTCCCCGGGGGTAGCTCAAAGCTCCCTCATAGAGGGAGGTTCCCACGATTATGCCGAGGAGGTTGGGAATTTTAGCCTGGCGGAGCTTTCTAAGATCTGCCTCCCCCGCCACCCCTCCACTGGCCAGCACAGTGGACTGGGGGACGGCGGAGCAGAACTCCCTGAGAATCCCGAAGTCCACCCCGCTTAGGGTCCCGTCGCGGATGATGTCGGTGTGGACGAAGTGGCGTACCCCAAGCTCCACCATCTGGCGGGCCAGGTCCACCGCCCTTAGATCAGTGGGCTTGCTCCAGCCGCGGGTCTTGACCATGCCCTCGGCGGCATCAATGCTTACGATGAGGTATTCGGGGTAGATGCGGGCGAGCTCCTCCACCAAAGAGGGGCTCTCAATGGCGGCAGTCCCCAGAATGACGTAGTTTGCCCCAAGTTCCAATAGGGACTCAAAGTGGAGGCGGGTGCGCACCCCACCGCCGACCTGGAATTCGGCGCCAAGCTCCTGACAGATCTCGCCGATTAGCTCCAGGTTGCGGGTGGGGCGGCCGTAGGCGGCGTCCAGGTCAACCAGGTGGAGGCGGCGCGCCCCCATGGCGATGAAGCTGGCCGCCACCGAGAGGGGATCGTCGCTGTAGATGATCCGCTCCTGGTCGGGGCCCACCTCGCGCACCACCCTACCCTCGCTGATCTCAATGGAGGGAATGAGAATCATCGCCTTTCCCACCGGCAGTGATATTAGCCCAAGCGGGGCCTAGGGGGCACCTATAATCCTCGCCGATGATCCTGGCGGTGGAGACCAGCTTTGACGAGACCGCCATCGCACTGGTTGAGGCAGGGAGCGGGCGGGCGCTGGACCACCTCTACTCAAGCTCGGCCGAGCTCCACGAGCGCTTTGGGGGGGTGGTGCCGGAGCTTGCCGCCCGGGCTCACCTTACCAACCTGCCCCCCATCGCCCGGGCACTAAAGGAAAAACACTCCTTTAACAAGATTGAGCTGGTGGCGGCCACCGCCGGGCCCGGCCTGCCGGGCTGTCTGCTGGCCGGGGTGGGCTTTGCCCGGGGACTGGCGCTGGGGCTTTCGGTCCCCTACAGCCCCATAAACCACCTGGAGGGCCACCTGCTCTCCCCCTTCATGGAGGGGAGCATCTACCGCCAGGAGGGCAGGAACGAGCAGGGGGAGCCGATGGGGGCAGAGGAGATCCCCTTTCCCCACCTGGGCCTGATCGTCTCCGGGGGGCACACCGAGCTGGTCATGGCCGAGGAGGTGGGGAACTACCGGGTGCTTGGCAGGACGCGGGACGATGCGGTGGGGGAGCTTTTGGACAAGCTGGGCAACCACCTGGGGCTGGGATACCCGGCCGGGGCCAAGCTGGAGAGGCTGGCCCACGAGTTCCTGGCCAGTCACCAAAGGCTGGAAGAGGCGCTGGAAAGCCACCCCCTTCCCGTTCCCATGCGGCAGGTGGCGGGGCTGGACTTCTCCTTCTCCGGTCTAAAGACTGCCGCAGTGAGGATGGTAGAGAGGCGGGGGATGGAACGGGTAAAGGAGGAGCTTCCCGCCTTTGCGGCGGCCCTGCTTGCGGCCTGCTTCCTCTCCCTGGTGGAGCGCACCCGGCTTGCCCTCAGGGAGCATCCGGTGGCGGTGGTGGGGATAAGCGGCGGGGTGGCCCGAAACCAGATCCTGCGGGAGATGATCGCCCGCCGCCTGCTGGAGGAGGGGACGGTAAGGGAGGTGCGCTTCCCCTCTCCCCGCCTCTGCATAGACAACGCCACCATGGTGGGCTACGCCGCCTGGCTGAGGAGGCACACGGGAAGGCTCCTTGAGGACCGTGACATCATCCCCCGCTGGCGACTGGAGGAGCTCTAGGGGCAGGGGCAGCGGGTGGAAAGGCTTTAATATCCCCCCGTGCCCGCCAGACCACCCATAGCTTTCAGCGATGAGCTCTGTCCCCTCAGCCTGCCGGTGGACGCCATCTGTCGCCGCCTGCTCTCCGGCCTAGCCTTGGGGGAGGCGATCCGCCGCCACCCCGAGGGGCTGCTCTGCTGGCAGCGCCAGCGGACCATGCTGGCCTGGGGGCTGAGGCTTGCTGCGGTGCTGGACCTTACCCCCATGGAGACCTCCCTGGTGGAGCTGCTGGGAAAGCTCGCCCTGCCGGCGATGCTGGGGATGGGCGGGCTTTCCAAGGAGCTTTCGCTGGTGGGTGAGGTGGTAGAGGGACTGCCCGAGCTTGATGGAGAGTGGATCTATGGGGTAGTGGGCGAGGTGAAATACCTGTGGGAGGCCCTCACGGCCAGAGCGCCCCGCTGGGAGCTGGTGGGGAGGGTGGCATACCTTGCCAGACACCTACAGCTAGACCTAGAGGAGACCTTCCTCGGCCTCCCCCGCACCCGTCAGCCCCTGGTCAGGGTGGGCCGGGATGAGGGGGCCTTCATCCAGGTGGTGGGGGACGGGCAAGTGGTGGAGGAGGCCTGGCGGGTGCTGCTTCCCCACC
>JALSIF010000245.1 GCA_026981635.1 bacterium
CTTGACCTCACCGGGACTACCCCCTTCTTGAAGAAGGTGTGGCGGGAGCTGATTAAGGTCCCTCCGGGAAAGACCATCACCTATGGTGAACTTGCTCTCCGGATCAACCCTCCCACCTCACCCCGGGCGGTGGGCATGGCGATGGCCAAAAACCGCTTTCCTCCCTTCATCCCCTGCCACCGGGTGGTGGCCAGGGCAGGCCTGGGCGGCTACGGGGGTGGCAGCAAGCTGAAGAGCAGGCTACTTGCTATGGAGCAGAGAGGGGTCTAGGAGTGGGGGCAGGTGTTCACCCATCCTGCCCCCACTCCCCTTGGTTTCTGAGCACCCCCCTGATCTCACCTAGGAAGCAGAGGGACGAAACTGTAGGTAGCGTTGTTGGTCTCCATAACTTGCGGGATGAGGGCCATGGGGAAGTTGTCCGCGTCAGTGGCAAGCTTTAGCCAGATCTCAGAACAGCCGAAAATGCTACATCCATAGCTCAGTTGGTCAATGTAGGTGAAGCTCCAGGGGCCAGAAGCATCCCCGTTTGGGTTGAAGGCAACTTTGACAAACCAGTCGGTTGAGCCAGCAAGCTTGATCGTGTAGGCGATAAAGATCTGTCTGCCGGAGAAGATGAAGAATAGGCCCCTAGACGAACTGGCGAGAGTCATTGAGAGGCCCATCCCTACCTCTCCATCTGCCCCGTCGTCCACCACCTGGGTTGACCAGTCACTGGCGGAGTCGCCCGTGTCGGTTGACGAAACGGCCAGCTTGATCTCCCCTGAAGGGCCCACGTACGCAATCAGGGGCATGTAGTTCGTGGCAGGAGGGAAGAGCTGCTGGAATCTGTTTACTACCGCTGAGGCATAGCTACCCGCCGAGTTCTCAACCGTCACCTTGGTCCACGTCCCGCTCCCATCCGGCTGGCTATTGATGAACCAGACTAGAGCGTTTGCGCTGTTGTCTCTGGCCGCAATGGCAGGCAGGCCGGCGGTGGTCACCAGAGTAACGCTACTATAGGAGCCACTGCTAACAACGGTCGTTGTCCAGGTTCCGGATCCGTCTGGCTGGTCATTGATGGAGAAATAGAGCCTCGTGGGGGTTGGATTTACACGCGCATATGCAATGGCAGGAAATCCGTTAACCTCAGCCAGAGAAATGCTTCTGTCTCCAATTCCAGTTACGCTACCAAAAACAAAGTAGGCATTCCAGCCAAGATAGTCAAGATCGTCAACCCCTGAAGAGCTCCTTGCGACGTTGAGCACGATTCTACTATTAGCTAAGTCAAAGCTTGCCACCATGGGAACGCCGTTAATCTCCTGGAGGCTTGGATTCCTGCACTCATCTGTACTGATTGTGTTAGATCGCCAAAAGCCGGTCCCATCGCCCATGGTGTTGATCAGGTACTTGCATTCACCTCCGTTAGCGTCATTGAAGACAATCGCAGGCTTACCATTTATCAGCGCAAGGTCGTGGTTTATCACGCTTGGACTATCAGCCGCCGCTTTGGTATCAACCGGGATGGGGGTGAACTTCCTTGCCAGGTAGGGCTTTCTCAGCTCGGACCTGAGACCATCTGAGTCTGTCACCCTCACCCCCAGCATGACGGTTCCCGCCTTCTCCAGGGTGAAAGAGTAGGTCGGATCGTCGGGGGATGAGGATGCCACCCACCCATAGTCTCCGTTGGGGTCGTAGAGAAACTCCAGATCGGGGGAGCCATCGGGGTCGTAGGATCCAGCGGCATTAACCACCAGATCATTAAGCCCCACAATTCCCTCAGTGGGGGAGATGGTGAAGTCCACCACCGGGGGCTGGTTGGCCATCACCTGCACCCCAACCGAGCCGAAACCCTGGCTTCCC
>JALSIF010000246.1 GCA_026981635.1 bacterium
GACCCCACCGAGCAGAGGGTCCCCTTCTACGACGTCGCCCTCATGTCCGTCCCCGTCAAGATCAACTCCCCCGCCGGCACCGACATCACCCTCTACCTGCTTGACTTCAACTATGGGGACAGCCCGATTCCCCAGCGGCGCAGGGACCCCTTCACTAACATGTTGGAGTACAACGAATTCGGTACCTACTACCAGAACCTCCAGGGCGAGCGCATCATCCCCTACCTCCAGGATGTGGTCCTCCATGTGAAGTAGGCTCAGGCAGAGGGAAAGAGAACCGGGCACCTCCAGGGGCCGTCTCCTCCCGCGGAGGCGGCCCCTGATTTTTTGGTGGGGTGGGGCTCTGCCGCCCCCTACGGCTCAACCTCACAGAAGAGCTCCAGCACCCCGTGCTCCTCCAGCGCCGAGTGGTGCCAGAGCTCCCAGCAGAGGTAGCGCATCACCAGGTGCACCTGCCGCAGCATCTCCGGATCGGGCCGCTGGGGGGAAAGCTCCAGCCGGTCCATGATCCGGTTGGCCAGCTCGTTCCACGCCTCCTCCAGCCGGTGCTCCTCCTTGATCCGCTCTATGAGCTCATCCGCCCTCTCCCCCTTGGGCACCAGCGCCGGGATGAGCTCGTCCTCCTCCATCTGGTGGTGGCGGTGGAGGAAGCTGTTTAGCTTCCGCATAAGCTCGGCCAGCTCCTCCAGCGCCCCGGGGCTCTCTAGCCCCCTCACCGTCAGAAGGTCCCACAGCTTGCCGAAAAACTCGGCCAGCTCCTCGTGCTCCCGGTGCATCTGCCTAAGCAGGGGGTGGCGGGGGATGCGGTAGGAGAGGCTCCAGGTGGGCCAGGGCACGCTGGGCAGGGGATAGCCCTCAAGCCTCCCCGGGTAGGGGAACTTCCCCTCCTCGGCCAGCTCCAGGGCGATGCGGGTGGGCTCAACCTCATAGAGCTCCCGCAGGGTGACCCTGCCCTCCATCACCTCCTCCAGCAGGTCGGCCGGCAGGTAGCGGGAGATCACCCGCCTCACCATCTCCGGGGGCAAGTCCCACTGTGGAACCGGTACTGCCAGAAGCCCCCTTGTGTGCTCAGCCGCTCCCCTTATCACCCTGCTCACCACCGAAAGCTGAATTCTACGTCCGCCGTGCTTTATTCCTAGCGAACAGCTCAAATATAACCTGTGACCTTAGTCACAAATTATCTCCGCTAGAATCTCCCCATGCCTGATATTTCCTCCACCTACCAGCGTCTGGTTGAGCGTCTGCGTGAGATCTACGACCTGGGCAGTGTGCTGGGCATCCTGGGCTGGGACCAGCAGGTGGTGATGCCCCCCAAGGCGGCCCCCGCCCGCGCCCGCCAGTTCTCCCGCCTGGCCGCCATCCTCCACCAGCTGGCCACCGACCCCCAGATCGGCCGCTGGCTGGAGGAGCTGGAGAGGGGGGCCGACCAGCTGGACCAGGACCAGCGGGTAGTGGTACGGGAGGCCAGGCGGGACTACGACAAGGCCACCAAGATCCCCGAGGAGTTCGTCCGCGAGAAGGCGGCCCACACCTCGGAGGCCTACCAGGTCTGGGTGAAGGCCCGCGAGGAGAGCGACTTTGCCCGCTTCGCCCCCTATCTGGCCAAGAACGTGGAGCTTGCCCGCCGCGAGGCCCAATACCTGGGCTATGAGGAGAGCCCCTACGACCCCCTGCTTGACAAGTACGACCCCGGCCTGACCGAGGCCTTCGTGGCGGAGGTCTTTTCCCGCCTGCGTGAGACCCTGAAGGGACTCATCGGCGAGATTGTCGCCACTGGCCTTGAGCCCGTGCGGGAAAAGCTTTTCTCCCCCCACACCTGGCCGGAGGAGAAGCAGAAG
>JALSIF010000247.1 GCA_026981635.1 bacterium
GCTGCCTCGGTGTCAATCAGGCCATGGCGCTCCATCAGGGTGAGGTAGTCGGCCGGCTCATGGGAGAACTGGGGAAGCTCCCCCCACTGCTTGATGATCTTTCCTTCCTCGCTGGTGGCTCCGTCGGGAACCTCATCGGCGGGCAGGTTGGGCAGGCTGAGCTCCACCCCGCGAAGCTCCTCGTCCAGCCGGGCAAGCTCCTCCTCCAGCTCACCGATCTCCCTGCCCAGCTCGGCGGAGCGGGCGATGGCCGCCTGGGCCTCCTCCTCCTTGCCTTCGCGCTTCAGCTTTCCGATGGACTTGGAGACCTGGTTGCGCTGGTTTCTTAGCTCATCCAACCTGGTCTGGGTCTGGCGGCGACGAAGGTCAAGCGCCAGGAAGTGGTCAATCTGCTCAGCGAGGGAGGGGTCGCGGCGGGAGAGGGCAGCCTTTATGCGGTCCGGCTCCGACCTGATGAGCTCGCGGTCAAGCATGGCTAATAAGTGTAGGCGGTCGGTGTGTCAGGACTCGGGCTCCACCGGCTCCAGCCAGCCCACCACCTGGTCAATCCCCACCACCTGCCCCGGCTCGGTCACCACCTGCTCCACCAGGCGGCCGGAGGCTTCGGCGGCACAGACCAGGTTGGCCTTGTCGGTTTCAATCTCAAACAGGTCGTCGTCCTCCTGGACCAGCTCGCCCACCTGCTTGAGCCAGCCCACAAAACGGATCTGGTCAGCCTCCGCCCCGATGTCGGGCACCTTTACCGGAATCCTTGCTGGACTCTGGGCTTCCATGGCATCTTCCCTCGGCGCCCTATCCTATCAGCCCCTGACCGCCCGGGCCCTTGACCTTCTCCCGGTAGTGCTGACCCTTCTCCCGAGCAGTGGCGACGATCTCGCTTAGGGGGGTGCCCGGGCCCATCACCGCCGCTACACCGTGTTCCTGGACCAGCTTTCTGGCATCCGCGGGCGGAATGATCCCCCCCACCAGGACGGGAAGCTCAGCCAGCCCGGCCTCTCGTAGGCGGGTGATGATCTCCGGCACCAGCACCATGTGGGCCCCGGAGAGCAGACTGACCAGGAGGACGTCCACGTCCTCCTCCAGGCAGGTGCGCACGATCTCCTCGGGTGTGCGGTGGAGGCCGGTGTAGATCACCTCAAAGCCAGCGTCGCGCAGGGCGCGGGCGATCACCTTGGCGCCCCGGTCGTGCCCGTCCAAGCCAGGCTTTGCTACCACTGCCCTGAGGGGTATGGCCATCGGTTTCCGATTATATGACCCGGCCAGGGGTGGACTGATAAAATCAGCCCTCTTGAAAGACCAACCAGGGGACGGGCCAATGAAGAAGCGATCAACCAGGTGGGGCCGACTGGGGCTCCTTGTGGTGGCAGCAATGGTGCTGATAGGGCTGGCCGGTTGTGCCAAGGCCTACGACGTGGTAATTACTCCGGCCGAGTTTCTCAAGGCCAAGGATGTAAAACCCCCCGAGCCCGGAGCACGAACCGGCACCCTATACCAGTGGACCATCGCCGACCAGTTCCAGCGGGACGACTACTCCAACTGGTCCACTTCGGGGGAGCTGCGCTTCGTCAAGCTGGTGCGCGGAGTTCCACTCTCCAAGTATGTGGAGGAGGCCAAGCAGTTTGTCGCCCAGCGCAAGGAGTTTTCCGGGGTCAAGGTGCTTGAGGAGCGGGACCTAAACATCAACGGGGTTCCCGCCAAGGAGATCATCTACGAGTTTGAGCTCAACTCCATCCGCAAAAACATTGAGAATGCGGTGAGAAACGGAGTGATTGACCAGGCCGACGCCAAAGAGCTCATCACCCACCGGATGTATCAGGTTCACCTGATCAAGG
>JALSIF010000248.1 GCA_026981635.1 bacterium
GCGGGGGGAGGGGGTCAGAGAGGTCCCTGGAAGTCATCCCATCTTCCCCCTGTATATAAGGGCTGCTTTTGTATGGCTGGTGGTAGCTGCCCTCTTAAATTTGCTAGCCTCCTTTGGAGAGCCTGGCCAGGGTGTTCTTGGCACCCACAACTTTATGTCCGGCATGTGGCACGCCCTGGGCATCGGTTTCATCCTCACCATGATCGCCGGCATGGGGGCACGGATCCTGCCCGCCTTCGCCGGCCGGCGCTTCGGCTACTGGGGCTGGATGGTGGCGGTCTTCTGGCTGATCCAGATTGGGGTGGTCCTCAGGGTGGCGGGTGAGGTGATGACCCCGCTCACCCCCCGGGGCAGTCTGCTGGCGGGGATAAGTGGTGTGCTTCACCTGGTTGCGGTGCTGATTTGGATTCTCCTCCTCTGGCTGGCCTTCGTCCGGGGAAGGCGATTGGCCGAGGCGGTGGGGAGAAGCTGAGGAAAGGGCTGTCAGAGGGTGCGGGACAGCTCCTCCCAGACCAGGTCGCAAGCTCCCTCAATGGGACTTGGTCCCACACTTACGACCAAAAAGTCGTCCAGCCTCATCCCGGCGAGGAACTGACGCATCTGGTCGGGGTCCAGGCGGGCCACCTCCTCCCGCAGGCGTTCGTAGAAGTCTAGCGGCAGCCCCTGGGCCATCAGCCCCTCCATCATCCCTGCCTTGGCCGGGTTGGACTCAAAGGCCACCCGCAGTGACTCAACGATGTGGTCGCGGGCCTCCGTCAGGTAGTCCTCCTCCAGCTCGCCGGCCACCGCCTTGGCCAGTTCACCGGCCAGCCCGCATAGAGCCACTTCGCCCTTTTCCCGGCTGGTAAGTATCGCCCCGTAGAAGATGCCCACCCGACGATCGGCGATCAGGTTTCCCCACACCGAGTAGGCCAGGGACTGCTCGCTGCGCAGGACTCTGAAGTAGCGGCTGTTCATGTGGTCGCCCAAGTAGCTGGCCAAGAGCTTCCAGCGGGGGTAGTCGGGGTGATCCAGGGGACAGGCGGGAACCGCCAGGGCGATCATCAGTTGCTCCCGTTGAAAGGTTTCGTGGTGGTAGCGTTTGCCTAGCTCGTCCGGTGGGTCGGGCTCGGGGGATGGTCGCAGGGTGGCCACGCCGAGTTCAAGCTGGCTCAGGACCTCCCCCGCCTCAGCCAGTACTGCCTCCCCGTCCGGCTCTCCTCCCACCATGACCAGGCGAAGGCCGTCGGGCTGGAAAAGGTTGTTGGCCCAGGCACGCAGCTCGTTGGGGGTGATGCGGGCCAGGCTCTCCTCCTCCCCCAGCGGGTCGCGCCCCAGGCGGTAGCCAGCGAAGGCCAGCTCACGGAGCTTTCGCAGTCCTACCGAGAGGGAGGAGTCCAGCCGCTGGCGCCGCTCCGCCTCCATCTCCCAGCGCTCCTTCTCCACCTCGGCAGGGGGGAAGGTGGCACCACTGAGAATCTCGGCCAGGGTGGAGAGGGCGCGGGGGAGGTCACCGAGCATAGTGCGGGTGGAGAGGACGGTGTGGTGGGTGCCGGCGGTGCAGGAGACCGAGGTGCCCATCTGCTCAAAGATTTGACTTATCTCCACCGCACTCTTCTCCTCGGTCCCTTTGAGGATGGTGTTGGCCATCAGAGTGGTCAGTCCGGGGATGGGTTCGTGTGGCAGGCCGGATGAGGTACCTAGGGAGATGGCCACCGATTGGGTCCCCGGAGCATGGCGGTAGATAACCTTGAGCCCGTTTTCCAATTCCACCTCCCACTGGTCTGGGGAGGTGGGCTGACGGGAGGTAGAGGAGGTAGAGGCGTGGAGGGGTGATAGGTCCAGCTCA
>JALSIF010000249.1 GCA_026981635.1 bacterium
GGTGGCTCCCCGGCCCACCAGCGGCTGGCTGGGCAGGCCATACTTGGGGCTATCTCCGGGAGCAGAGTAGGGGACCACCACATAGGCAAAGAATCCCGGCCCTGGGGTGTCTACCACCTCATACTGGTTGGGCTTGGTGGGGTCGTCCGGCACCTTGCGGGAAACGGTTAGGTCGGGGTTGTCGTCAGGGGAGACCCCGGGGATACGCAGAAGCTCGCTCCCCCCCGCCACCTGGTCCCCCACGATGAAGAGGTCAATCCCCGGGACCTGGTCAGGGGAGGGGACCTGGCGCCGGATCACCCCGTAGCCCCCCAGGGTGCTGCCGAAGGTGGAGACAAAGATGGTGGCGTCGCCAAAGTCCACCGTGCCGCTGCCGTCGCTGTCCAGGAGGAAGAAATAGTCGGGGTCAGCCACATCCTCTGCGCTGGAGCCAAACATCTGCACCAGTACGGTCACATCGGCAAAGTCAACCTGGCCGTCGTTGTTGAAGTCCGACTTGAAGCTCTCCCGCCAGCTCAGGTGGACCTCTTCTCCCTGGATGCTGAGCTGGGGCTGGGGTCGGGAAAGCTCAATCCTTTGCACGGCGGCAAAGCCCTTGGCCTCTTCCTGCCTTAGGGGGATGGCTAGCTCCCTTCCCGAGGCCGCTGGAAAGCGCACCACGCCCACCAGGCCAGGCTCTCGGGCGATGAGCCAGCCCTCCTTGATCCTAAGCTCCGGCCTAAAGCCCCACTTCCCCCTTACCGCCACCGCCACCGCCACATCAGGCGGTGGGGAACTTAGCCTAACCAGCAGAGCACTATCGCTTTCCAAAACCTCTACTTTGGGAAGCTCATGGGAGCCTCCCTTGCCGCCCAGGGTGATCTCAATCCTTCCTTCCTCAACCGGGCGTGCACCAGAAAGCCCTGCTCTGAGGCTGGCTTGAGCCTCACCCGCCTGCTTGTTTCCGTCACTCCCGCAGGAGACAGCCAAAAGACCAACTAGCAAGGCAAAGGCCACCAGGAAAAGCCTCGCCAGGGATTGGTTCAGCCTTCTTCCTCCCTTCATCCTAGCCACCCCCCTCCCCGCGGGTCTTGCCAAAGTTCACTGCCACTGCGGCTCCGTCCCGCTCATCAATCACCCCGTCGCTGTTGAAGTCAATCAGGGGGGAGTAGCCTGGGTCCGTGCTTTGGGTGTCAAGCAGACTAAGAAGCAGGTCCAGGTCCTGCTGGTCCACCCGGTCGTCGGCGTTAAAGTCGCCGGGAAAGATGTTGAGCCACACCTGGGCCCTGAGCCCCACCTCAAGACCCCGGCGTACCGCCAGCACCTCAAGCTGGTAGCCCCGGTTTAAGAACTGCTGCGGGTCAAGGACAAACTGGCCGCTTCCCTCCTCCCCCAGCAGGCTCACCTGATCAACGATCTCCCCGTCCATCCTGAAGACCAGGAAGTCGGGGTGGCCGGAGAAGGTGTAGTCAAGGGTCACCGGATCCCTCAATATGTCACCGTCCGAGACCCCGCTCACCTCCATGGTGAGGGGGACGTCCAGGGTGTAGCTGAGGGGGTTGCTCCCTACCCCCCCGTTGTCAACCACGATCTCCCCGCTTAGAGGGATGTCATCCGGCACCACAAAGGAGACCGAGGTGTCGCTCCAGGTAGGGTAGGTGGTGGCCTCAATCCCGCCGACGATGACCTTCCTTATCCCCCGGCTGGTCCCCAGCCGCTCACCGGTGATGGTGATGGTCTCGCCGGGGAAGATGAGCTCAGAGCTTAAGGAGCTGAGCACCGGCCTTACCAGGAAGCTCACCGTGTTTGACTGGGGGCAGTTGGGGTTGGAGCCATCCAGCACTGTCA
>JALSIF010000250.1 GCA_026981635.1 bacterium
ACGGGAATCCGGCGGTGGCCTACTTCAAGCTGCCCGACGGCACCGGCCCAGGCTGGGTGAGGGCCGACCTCAAACTGGCCATAAACAGCCAGCCCGACGCCTCGGGAAGCTGGTCCATCTCAAACCTCGGCTTCACCTACCTGGACCCCCTGCGCACCGCCCCCAACCAGCTCCTCTCCCTTTCCGGCATCAACCCCTCCCTCCTCTCCATCTTCGCCTTCCAGGAGACCTCCACCAGGCTTGATCTCATCCACAACGACCAGCCCGACGCCTCCGGCATCTGGAGCTTTACCCCCGCCCTCACCGGCCCCGTGCTGGGCTTTGACCAGGCCGACGTGGGCTATACCGGCCTCTCCTTGGCCCTCTCCCCCGAGGAGAAGAGACTCTTCTTCGCCTACTACCACGACGGAGAAGAGAAGCTCTATGTGGGCAGCGCCAGCTTTGACCAGACCTCCCCCTACTCCCCAGGTCTCGGCGCCACCGGCATCCAGAGGGCCAGCGAATCGGTGCGCGACCAGGGCATCGGTGCCTCCCTGGCCATCATCGGGGGAAGGCCGGCGGTAAGCTTCATTGACCGCACCCAGGCCAACCTCTACTACTCGGTAAACGAAAGCCCCGATGGCAGCGGAAGCTGGAACGTAAACGTAGCCGACGCCTCAGGAAGCATTGACGCCCGGGCGGGAACCTCCCTGGCCGAGGTGGCGGGAAGTGCCGCCATCGCCTACGCGAGGGTGGGAGGGGATGAGCTCAACTTCATCCGCAACACCGACCCCGACAACCCCTCCAGCTGGAGCAGGGAGACGGTGGATGCGGGGGGTATCTACCGCCGTCCCACCCTGGCGGTGGTGGACGGCAGGCCGGCCATCGCCTACCGCGATATCACAAGCGGCCATGTCAAGTACGCCATCGCCCCCAACCCCGATGGCACCGGCCTCTGGTATGTCACCTCGGTGGACACCACCGCCGGCGACCACCCCACCGCCACCAGCCTGGCAGTGGTGGATGGGGTCCCCCTCATCGCCTACATAAAGGGGAGCACCGGGGCCCTGATGGTGGCAAAGAGCCTAAGTCCCGACGGCACCGGCAGCTGGGACATCCGGGAGGCGCTAAACGACCCCACCCTGAACCTCTACAACCTCCAGCTCCTCAGCCTGGACGGCCGCCCCGCCGTGGTACTTGACACCAACCGGGGAGGCATGCTGGTCATCAACACCCGCCCCGACCTGTCCGGCGAGTGGAGGCTCACCGAGCTGGTCACCTCAAGCACCTCCAAGGAATCCTTCCAAACCTTCTCCGTCACCAGCTGGGATGACCTTATGCCCATGGTCTATTCGGGGGAGAGATTCGGCGACCTCTGGATAACCACCCCCCTCATCGCCCAGCCCCTCCTCCCCTAAGCTCAGCAACCGCCCCCGGAAAAGCAGCCCACCCGCCACTGCCCACCGCCCGTTTCAAAACCTCCGCTGGGGCTAAAATCCCTTTTAGGTTTCCCAACTTGGAAGACCAGACAGATGGAGGCTGGTGAGATGAAGTCACTTGTTAGCAAGTTCAGCTGGAGGCTGATCCTTTCCCTGCTGCTACTGCTGGCCCTTACCGCCTGCGGGCGCTCCAGGGGTGCGGCCGACCGCTCGGCCGGCCAGAACCCGCCCTCCCCATCCAGAGCCATGGACGAGCTTCCCAGCACTGTCAGGGCGGGCCTGGGGGACCTGCCCCAGGATCGCCTCCAGCCCTGGGAGCGCCTCACCCCGGAGGGCCACCTTGACCCCGCCTCGGCACTGGAGCTTCTGAAACTGCCCCCGCCGGGTGGTGATGGCACCGCCCG
>JALSIF010000251.1 GCA_026981635.1 bacterium
CCACCCCCTCCACCCCGCCAAACTCGTCCACCACCACCGCCAGGTGCTGGTGGGCCCGCTGCATGTGGGTGAGGGCGTCGGTCAGGGTGAGCATCTCGGGCAGGAAGAGGGCGGGGCGGCACACCTCTCCCACCGGCCGCTTGCCCCGCCCCTCCAGAAGCTCCTTGGCCAGGTCCTTGAGGAAGCTCACCCCCTTGATCTCGTCCCGCGAGCCGGCAGTGACTGGAATGCGACTAAATCCGCTGGCCAGGTGGGTCTCCAATGCATCTCTGACCGGGGTCTCATCGCCTACCATCACCGTCTCGGTGCGGGGAGTCATCACATCCTTGACGGTAAGCTCATGGGCGCTCAGGGTGCGGGTGAGGATGGCGGAGATGGGCTGGGGAAGTTTGCCCCGCCGGGCGCTCTGGCGCACCAGCACGGCCAGCTCCTCGCGGGTGATGCCGCTCTCCTCCCGCACTCCCAGCAGGCTCACCAGCGGGCTTACCACCAGGTCAATGAGCCGGTTTACCGGCCAAAGCAGGGTGGCCAGCAGGCGGATGGGCAGGGCGGTGAGGCGGGCGAAGGTGTTGGGGTAGAGGACGGCGAAGGTCTTGGGGATCACCTCCCCAAACAGCACCACCAGCACCGTGGTGAGCAGGGTGGCCACCACCGCCCCCCGGCCCAGTCCTATCACCTGGGCGAGCACCACGGTGGCCAGGGAGGCCAGCGCCAGGTTGACCACGTTGTTGCCCACCAGGATGGTGGAGAGCATCTCCTGGGGGCGGTTGAGCAACCAGAGGGCGGCGCGGGCGGTGCGGTCACCCCTGCCCGCCTTCTCCTCCAGAAGCTCCGCCCTAAGCCTGAGTAGGGAGACCTCGCTGCCCGAGAAGAAACCGGACAGGAAGAGGAGCGCCAGGAAGAGCAGGGCCTCCAGGCCGACCTCGCTCACCGCCTACTCACCCCCTGGGGAGTGATCAGGCCACTATCGGGAGGTTCAGGCTCCATGGGCTCTCTTTCCGCCTCTCTACTTGACCTCCGGCGAGGCCATGATCTCCTCGGGCAGGTCAACGTTGGTGTAGACGTTTTGCACGTCGGGGTGGTCTTCCAGCTCGTCAACCAGCCGGAGGAGCTTCCTCACCTCGTCTAGGTCGGAGAGCTCAACCATGTTTTCAGCCGCCATGATGATGCCGGAGGACTTCACCTTGGCCCCCGCCTCCTCCAGGCTCTGCCTGACCTTGGCAGTTAGCTGGGGTTCGCAGTAGATCTCCACGATATCGCCGCCGATCTCAAAGTCGTCCGCCTCCGCCATCACCACCAGCTCCAGGATCTCGTCCTCACCCATCTCTCCCCGCTCAATCACCACCGACCCGCGGGGGGAGAACTGCCAGGCGACGCAGCCGGTCTCCCCTAGGGAGCCGCCGTGGCTCTTGAAGATCCTTCTAATTTCGGGGAAGGTGCGGTTGCGGTTGTCGGTCAGGGCCTCAACCATGAGGGCGCTTCCCCCCGGACCGTAGCCCTCATACCAGAGGCGCTCGTAGTGGTCCTTCTCCTTCTCGCCCGCGGCGCGCCTTATGGATTCCTCAATCTTGTCCTTGGGCAGGCCGTTGTCCCGGGCGCGCTGGATTGCCTGGGCGAGGACGTAGTTGCTCTCCGGGTCGGGGCCGCCCTCACGCACCGCCACCATAATCTCCCGCACCAGCTTGGAGAAGAGCTGCCCCTTCTTCTTGTCCTGGGCCGCCTTGCGGTGCTTGATGTTTGCCCACTTGCTATGTCCAGCCATAACCAACCACGAGCGCAGATGAATGCCCTTTGCGCTCCGTCTATATTCTAGCTACCCTAGAAGCCCCTCGCTAGGGTTTGGCAGAAGATTAGGGAGCGTTAGATATGAGCCAGGGCTATCACTTTCCGCCGGTTGACCCCAAGGAGCTTACCCAGGGCCCCGCCCCGAGGGGCGGCGAGCGCTTCATGCAGCTCTACCGCCTTATGGCCTACCTGCGCTCGCCCAAAGGCTGCCCCTGGGACCGGGAGCAGACCATCTTTACCCTCCGGCGCTACGTGAAGGAGGAGAGCGAGGAGCTGATTGTTGCCATAGACCGTCTGGAGAGGGAGGAGAGCGAGGAGAACTACCGGAGGCTCATTGACGAGCTGGGCGACCTTCTGCTGCAGATCCTCTTTATCTCCCAGATCCTGGAGGAGCAGGGGAGGGGGGATGTGTTTGAGGTGATGGAAGCCCTGCGCAGGAAGCTGGTCCGCCGCCACCCCCACGTCTTCGGCAAGGCCAAGGCCGACACCCCGGAGGAGGTCAGAAAGACCTGGGAGGAGCTAAAGCAGCTTGAGCAGGAGGGCAAGCTGGACTGAGCGGCCCTCAGGCGGGGGGTATAATCCCTTGCCGGATCTTTACCGGCCAAATTCCGGCACCACGAGCAGATGGAGATGAAGAGAATCGCCTCACCGCTAGCTCGGCTTTTTCCCCTGGCTCTGATCCTTATCCTCCTCTGGGCTTCTTCCCCTGGTGCCCAAGTGCCTCCTGCCCTGCCCGAAGTGATCGTAAAGTTCAGGGAAAGCCGCACCTTCTCCTCCCTCCTTGCCACCTTCCCCGAGGCTGAAGCGGTCCTGCCCCTAAGGAGCCAGGGCGGTGAGGTGCTCATCAGAGCGCGCGACTTTGAGGAGCTAAGCCGCCTCATTGAGCGTCTGGAGGCAAGCGGCCAGGTGGAGTACCTGGGGGTAAACGTGGTAAAGACCCTCTCCAGCTTCATCCCCCAAGACCCTCTCTTCTTCAACGGCTTTCCCGACCAGATCAAGTTTGAGAACCAGTACTACCTCCAACTCATCCGCGCCCCCCAGGCCTGGGAGGTGACCACCGGTTCCGACCAGGTGGTGGTGGCCCTGATTGACAGCGGGGCGGAGCTCAATCATCCCGACCTTGCCCCCAACCTGTGGGTGAACCAGGCCGAGGCCAGCGGGGAACCTGGAGTTGACGATGACGGCAACGGCTGGGTGGACGACCTGCACGGGGTAGATGTGACCTGCAACACCGCCCCCGGCAAGCAGTCCTCCGACTGCACCCCAGAGGAGGTTCAGCCCATTGACAAGGAGCTGGCGGTGACTGGTGGCCACGGGCTGGCGGTGGCGGGGCTCATTGCGGCGGTCACCGACAACGGCATCGGCATGAGCGGCGTGGCTGGCGGCGGCAATGGTGGCAGCGGTATCCGCCTGATGGTGATCCGCACCGGCACCACCCAAATTACGGTGGCCGACGAGATTGAGGCCATTGACTACGCCATTCAGATGGGGGCCGACATCATCAACATGAGCTTTGGCGGCGCCTCGGGCGGTGCTCCCGAGGAGAATGCGGTCAACCGCGCCTGGGATGCCGGAATCGTGCTGGTGGCGGCCAGCGGCAACAAGGGGGCCAACCCCAGCGTGGTCTACGAGTTTCCCGCCGGCTTTGACCGCGTGATCGGGGTGGGTGCCACCACCATCCTGCCCAACCCCGACGGTGGTCCGGTGGGGGAGACCCTGGCCACCTTCACCAAGTGGGACCCCAACCGGGACGCCCAGTCCCTGGTGGCCCCCGGCTACGACATGGTCAGTCTGGCCCCCGACGGAAAGTACCGCACCATGAGCAGTGAAAGCTGCACCCTCAAGGGGTTTGAGATTCGCCTCTGCGGCACCTCCTTTGCTACTCCCTTAGTGACCGGCGTTGCCGCCCTGGTGAGGTCGGCCAACCCCCTGATCAACAACGTCCAGGTTCGCCAGATACTTGAGACCACCGCCGACGACCTAGGTGACCCGGGCTACGACCGAAAGTACGGCTTTGGCCGGGTCAATGCCCAGCGGGCGGTGGCTGAGGCTGTAAACCGCAAGCTCACCGGTGACCTCAACGGTGACGGGGTGGTGGACGAGGCCGACCTGGATGAGCTTCGCACCCGCTACGGCGCCCGCCAGGGCCAGTCCCAGTACAACCGCGACATGGATCTCAACGGGGACGGGGTGATTGACGAGCTTGACGCCCTGATCATCGGCCAGCACTACGGTGAATCGGTCCAGTAGGCTCTACGCAGGATCGGCCCTGCTGGCGCTAATGCTCGTGCTTCTTCTCGTAGCTCCCGCCCTCCCCGGTCAGATTGACTTTCTCCTCCCCGATACCGCTGGAAAGGGGTTCACGGACAAGGTTCGGGCTCTCTCCTCCCTCCGGGATGTTGCCCAGAGCTACTCCTTTACCGCTCCCAGCGGGCGAAGGATCACGGTGCTAAGGGTGAGCGATGATGGGGTGGGGGAGGTAGCCGAGCGCCTAGATGAGCTGGGCCTTGACTATGTGATTGACTATCCCCCCCGCCGCCTCCACTACGTCCCCAACGACCCCCTGGTGGGGGCAAGGGTCCCCTTAAGTAGCCTCAACTACTCCATCCCCTACCACCTCACCCTGATCGGCGCCTTCCTCACCTGGGACCACTGGCCCGGCGCCCAGGGGGTGATCACCGCGGTGCTAGATACCGGCTTTGACACCTCCCACCCCGACCTGGCGAGCAACCTGTGGACCAACCAGGCAGAGAAACTGGGCCTTCCCGGGGTGGATGACGACGGCAACGGCTACGTGGACGATCTGCACGGCTATGACTTCGTCCACCGCACCGCCGCTCTGAGAAAGCTTGACCCCATAACCGGCATAAGCCACGGAACGGCGGTGGCCGGCCTGATCGGTGCGCGGGGGGACAACGACCAGGGGATCGCCGCTCTGGCCGGCGGGGTGAAGGGCAGGGTGGGAACTCAGCTGATGCTTCTTGCGGTGGTGGACGATGAGGGAAAGATTCCCCTGGCAGCCGAGCTTGAGGCCATCGCCTATGCCATATCCCAGGGGGCCAAGGTGATCAACATGAGCTTCGGCGGCAGGACCACCACCCCGCTGGAGGCGGAGGAGCTTTCCGCCGCCAGCAAGGAGGCTCTGCTTGTCGCCTCGGCGGGCAACTACAACCCCGGCCTGGAGAACCCCTGGCCGGTGGACTATCCGGCCCGCTACCCCTCGGTGGTGGCGGTGGGGGCCACCGAACTGAGGTCGCGCCTGCCGGGTCGCTTCTACGAGGACCTGGCGGTCTATTCCCGCTACCAGCCGGGGGAGCGGGTCATAGAGCTCACCGCCCCCGGCACCGGCATGATCACCACCGCCTGGGACGGCAAGTACCACCGCCCCGGCTTTGACCCGCCCCTGGCTGCCCTCAAGGGGACCTCCTTTGCCGCCCCTCTGGTCAGCGCCGCCGCCGCCATGCTGTTTGCCAACCTGCCCAGCGACTCGCCGGCCGAGGTGCGCGCCGCCCTCCACCGGCTGGTGGACGACCTGGGGGAGCCCGGCCCCGATCCCCGCTTCGGCTATGGCCGCCTGAACCTTGCCCGCATGTTTCGCCCCGCCGGCGACGCTGACGGGGATGGCGAGGTCACCGACCGGGACCTGGAGCTGGTCGCCTCCCTGTTCGGCGCAAGGCAGGGTTCCCCCCGCTACGATCCCCAGGCCGACCTCAACGAGGATCGGGTTATTGACGAGCTTGACTGGCTGATGGTGGCCGCCAACTACCGGCCCCCGCCGGAGGATAATGGGAGCGGTGAGGGAGAGGGTTCCCCAGGTGGCTAACCGAGTCCTTTACACCGTCGCCCTGGCCTTTTTGGGCCTGGTGCTGTTTGCCGCCTGCCCCAGCCTCCAGAAGCCCCCCCTGGGAAGCAAGGGCAACCCGGTGGTGATGGCGCTGGTTCCCTCCTCGGAGAGTGAGAAGCTGGTGAGCACCATAAAGCCCATCGCCGACTACCTGAGCCGGGAGAGCGGGGTGGAGGTGGTGGGCAAGGTGCTGCCCACCTACATGGCGGTGGTGGAGGCGATGGGCAGCGGCCAGGTCCAGATCGGATGGCTTCCTCCCCTGGCCTACGTGCTGGCAAGCGACCGCTACGGGGTAAAGGTGGTACTTAAGGCGGTGCGAAACGGCAAGGCTACCTACCAGGGCCAGATCCTGGTGTCGGAAGATAGCCAGATCCAAAAGCTTTCCGACCTCAAGGGGAAGCGCATCGCCTTCGTTGACCCCGGCTCCTCCAGCGGCTACCTATATCCCCGTGCCATGCTGATGAAGCAGGGGATTGACCCGGAGCGGGACATGCGGGTGGTCTTTGCCGGCAGCCACGATGCGGCGGTGCTCGCCCTCTACAACGGCTCGGTGGATGCCGCCGCCTGCTACGTGGATGTGCGCAAGCGGATGAGTGAGCGCTTCCCCGACATCTTTGACCGCACTAGGGTGCTTGCAGTAACCGACCCCATTCCGGCTGATTCGGTCTCGGTGGTGCCCGACCTTCCCCCTGAGATGGAGCAGAAGCTTATTGCCGCACTGGAGAAGCTTGCCCGCGATCCCGAGGGCAGGCGGCTGATCTATGAGCTCTATGAGATTGAGGATCTGGTGCCCGCCTCCGACCGGGACTTTGACCCGGTGAGGGAGATGGCGAGAACCCTGGGGCTGGACCTGGAGAGCCAGCTCAGGCAGAAGAATTAGCCCCGCCTGGGGGCGGGCCTTCTAGAATTCCCCCGGGAGGAGGAAGGAAATGCTTATCGTGCTTCTGGCAGGTGGGCTGGAGGAATTGCTGGGTAAGATCTCATCTTTCCTCTGGGGCTGGCCTCTCATCCTGCTTCTGCTTGTCGCCGGCCTCTACTTCACCCTGCTTACCCGCTTCGTCCAGCTGAGGAAGTTCTTCTACGGCTGGAAGGTTTTCCTCGGCCACTACGACCGGGAGCTCTCTGAGCGGGAGGGGGCAGGTGGGGTGCTCAGCCACTTCAAGGCCCTCTCCACCGCCCTTTCTGCCACCATCGGCACCGGCAACATCGTCGGGGTGGCCACCGCCATCATCCTGGGCGGGATCGGCGCACCGGTCTGGATGCTGGTCTCCGGCTTTCTTGGCATGGCCACCAAGTTCGTCACCTGCACCCTCTCCAACCGCTACCGGGAGGTGGACGAGGAGGGCAACGTCTACGGTGGCCCCATGTATGTCATCGTCAAGGCCCTGCCCAAAAGCTGGCACTGGCTGGCCTGGCTGTTTGCCATCTCCCTCTCCATCGCCGCCTTCGGCATCGGCAACCTGGTCCAGGCCAACGCCGTCTCCCAGCGCTTCACCAGCCTGCTCATAGACCGCTTCCAGCTGGTGGCCGAGCCGGGCTTCCTCCAGGCGGTAATCGGCTTTCTGCTGGCCGCGCTGGTCTTTCTGGTCATCATCGGCGGCATCCGCTCCATCGGCACCGCCGCCGGCATCCTGGTTCCGGTGATGGCCCTCGGCTACCTGGCGGGCGGGCTGGTCATCCTCCTCTTCAACCTGGACAAGCTGGGAGCCGCCCTGGGGAGCATGTTTGCCGCCTCGGTCAGCCTCAAGGCGGGCTTTGGCGGGCTGATGGGAACTGCGGTGCGCTACGGCTTTGCCCGCGGCCTCTTCTCCAACGAGGCGGGGCTGGGTTCCGCTCCCATTGCCCACGCCGCCGCCCGCACCCGCGAGCCGGTGCGGGAGGGCTATGTGGCCATGATCGGCCCCTTCATTGACACCATCGTCATCTGCATGATGACCGCCACGGTGATCATCGTCACCATGGGGGATAAGCTTTCTTCCTACGGGGAGGGCCGGGCGGCCGACCTTACCGCCCACGCCTTTGAGCTGGGCCTGGGGGCGGTCTTCCCCCCCAGCGCAGGGGCGGTCTTCGTCTCCCTTGCCCTGGCCATCTTCGCCTTTACCACCATCCTGGGCTGGTCCTACTACGGGGAGCAGGGAATCGCCTTTCTGCTTGGCAAGGGAGCCATCCTCCCCTACCGGCTGGTATGGGTGGCGGTGGTGTTTGTGGGCTCTGTTTCCCAGCTCTCCCTGGTCTGGACCCTCTCGGACATCTTCAACGCCCTGATGGCCATTCCCAACCTGCTTGCTGCATTTGCCCTTGCCCACCTGGTGGCCCGCTGGGAGCGAGACTACAGCCGGGGGAAGCGGATGAACATCACCGAGGAACAGCTCCGCCGGGAATCGGTAAGGCTTCGTCCCCAGCCCGAGGGAAGCTAGCCCTGACGCCTACTGAGTGACCACCTGGGCGTTGCGGATGGCGTCCATGATCACCTGGTCATCGTTGCTTCCCGCTGCCGCCGTGTCAATGATCAGCGCCTGCCCGCCACCCGCGATGACTACTACACGCTTATAGATGGTGATCCCCTGGGCGTTGGCCTGCCAGTTGCCCATTACCGCCCTGATCCCGCCCGGCAGGGTGAGCTCCTCCTGGCCGGTAAAGGAGATGGGGAAGGGAAACTTGCTGGCCTGCTTCTCCACCTCCTGCTTGATTTGTTCAAAGACGGTCTTGGCATTCACGAACGGAGGTATCTCCAGGCGCTTCACCTGCAGGATGGGGGCGAAGTTTGAGCCCTTGCGGGTGTAGGTCTTGATGATGGTCATGTTCTCAATGGTGGGGATCATCGCCTGGGTGAGGTAGGAGCGCACCGACCAGCTCTCCTCCCAGGTGGGGGGAAGGGAAAACTGTATGTCCAACGGTTTCTTCCCGCAGCCGGCAAAAAGCAGGGTGACCAGGCTGGCAACAAGCCATACAAGCTTCCCTCTCATGGTGGGTGAATTATTCCAGAGCGGACCTCTACCTAAACCACCCTTAGGGCCAGCTCCCGATCGGTGGGCACCCCCAGCCGCTTGACCAGCCTAATGAGCTCGCTCAGGGTAAGGGTGGCAAGGATAAGTTCCATTCTTTCTTCCGCGTCATATTCAGCTAGCCTATCGTCTAGCCCGGGGTTGTCTGCCGGTTCTTCCGCCAGGCTCAACATGACCTCAACCACTGGACGCTCCTCAACAGGGAGCAGCTCTAGCGCCTCCACAAGCTTCCCCTGCCAGACCAGATGAAGCAGGTTGGGGTCAGCCCCGTAGAGGAAGAGAAGGTGGCCAAATAGCCTTCTCATATATTCGCACTCCTCCTGGCGGGCCAGTGCCAGTCCGGCGGTGAGCTTGGCCAGGATGGGGAATCGCCCCGCCAGAAGGTGGCTCTTGAAGCGCTGCCAGGTGGCCCTGAGTTCCTCAGGGTTGAGGGCCAGGGTGCGAAAGAGGTTGGGCACCCCGCTAAGCCCCAGTTCCTCTCCGATCTCGTCAAAGGTCTTTGCCACCAGGGGGTCCTCGCCGGTTAGGGCATCAATCTCGGCCAGGGTTAGCCCCAGCCCCTCAACCAGCTGATCCCCTGGGCCGCTCTGTGCCAGGGGGGAAAAGCAGGCTGACACCCCGACTAGCTCCTCTCCCACCATATCGTCTGCCAATGATTTTAGCTGAGCTGGAGGCCGCTTCTAGCTAGCCATGCTTCCACGCCGGCTTCTTTTGCCTGAGCCTCCTGTCCAGCTCCTTCTCAGCCGCATATAGTCGGTCGCGAAGCAGGGCCGCTTTCTCATACTCCAGCTCCTGGGCGAGTAGCTCCATCCTCTGCTCAAGCTCAACGATGAGAAGCTGTAGCTCCCCCAGGTCCAGCTTGGCCATCCCCTCAGCGGGATCAAAGCCGGTCGCCTTGGGAGTGATCAGCGCCAGGCGCACCTCCTCCGGGTCGCTGGGCACCCGGCCCACTCCCTTCCTGCCCTTGCCCTTGCCCCGCTTGCTCACCACCTTGGCCAGGCCAGCCTGCTCCAGCTCGTCGGTGATGGCCCTGACCGGCTTTCTGATGGAGCGCGGGGTGATGCCGTGGTGGCGGTTGTAGTCCAGCTGCTTCTCCCGCCGGCGGTTGGTCTCAGTGATGGCCCGCTCCATGGCGGGGGTGAGGCGGTCGGCATAGAGCAGCACCTTTCCCTCTAGGTTTCTTGCCGCCCGCCCGATGATCTGGACCAGGCTCTTGTCGCTTCTGAGAAAGCCCTCCTTGTCAGCGTCCAGGATGGCCACCAGCGCCACCTCGGGCAGGTCCAGCCCCTCCCTGAGCAGGTTTACCCCCACCACCACATCGTGCACCCCGGCCCTGAGGTCCCTAAGGATCCTTATCCGTTCAACCGTGTCAATGTCCGAGTGGAGGTAGTTCACCTTAAACCCATACTCCTGCAGGTGGTCGGAGAGCTTCTCGGCCATCTTCTTGGTCAGGGTGGTGACCAGGGCGCGCTGCTTTCTTTTCACCACCTCCCTCAGCTCCCCGATCAGGTGGTCAATCTGGTTTTCGGTGGGGTGGACCTCAATCTTGGGGTCAACCAGGCCGGTCGGCCGGATCACCGCCTCGGCCACCTGCTCCGCCCGGGCAAGCTCCCAGTCCCCCGGGGTGGCAGACATGTAGAGCACCCGTTTCATGTAGCGCTGGAACTCGTCAAACCGCAGGGGGCGGTTGTCCAGGGCGCTGGGCAGGCGGAAGCCGTACTCCACCAGGGTCTCCTTGCGGGAGCGGTCCCCGTTGTACATCCCCCTCACTTGGGGGATGGTCACGTGGGACTCGTCAATCACCAGGAAGAACTCCTCCGGGAAGTAGTCCAGCAGGTTGGAGGGGGGCTCGCCGGGGAGCTTGCCGGAAAAGTGGCGGCTGTAGTTCTCAATCCCGTTGCAATAGCCAAGCTCCCGAAGCATCTCCAGGTCGTAGTTGACCCTCTCGCGGAGCCGCTGTGCCTCAAGCAGCTTGCCTGCCGCCAGGAGCTTGGGCAGAAAGTCCTCCAGCTCCCACTCAATGGATTTCAGGGCCAGCTCCTTCTTCTCCGGAATGAGCACATAGTGGGTGGAGGGGTAGAGGAAGAGGTGGTCCAGCTCCTCTCTCACCCGGAAGGTGAGCGGGTCAATCACCAGGATGGCCTCCAGCTCGTCGTCAAACAGCTCCAGCCGGTAGATCTCCTCCTTGTCGGCGGGGAACACCTCCACCGTGTCCCCCCTTACCCGGAAGCAGCCCCGCTCCAGCTCCAGCTGGTTCCTGCGGTACTGCATGTCCACCAGCCGGCGGATCAGCCGCTCGCGGCCAATCACCATCCCCGGCACCAGGTGAAGGGAGAGGGCCTCGTAGTCCTCCGGCGATCCCAGGCCGTAGATGCAGGAGACCGAGGCCACCACGATCACATCACGGCGGGTAAGCAGCGCCTCGGTGGCGGCGTGGCGCAGGCGGTCAATCTCCTCGTTGATGTCGGCCTCCTTTTCAATGTAGGTGTTGGTCTGGGGGATGTAGGCCTCCGGCTGGTAGTAGTCGTAGTAACTTACGAAGTACTCCACCGCATTGTCGGGAAAGAAGGCCCGAAGCTCCGAGCAGAGCTGGGCGGCCAGGGTCTTGTTGTGGGCCAGGACCAGGGTGGGAAGCTGAAGCTTCTCAATCACCTTGGCCAGGATGAAGGTCTTGCCCACCCCGGTCACTCCCAGAAGCACCTGCTCCCGAGCTCCCCTCTGGTAGCCCTCCACCAGCTTTTCAATCGCCTCCGGCTGGTCGCCGGTGGGCTCAAAGTCGGCCACCACCCGGAAAGGGCGGGAGGGGACGAAGTCCCGCGGCAGGCCGCTTACCGCCTCCCGGTAGCGACTCTGGTCAATCTCCCGCACCTTCTCGGCGATCTCCGCCTGGCGGCTGAGGTAGTCGCTGGAAAGGGGAAACTGCCCCGCCATGAGCTCCCCATAGCGCTCCGGGTCCAGGTTGAACCAGCTTGCCGGGTAGGCCAGCGGCTCGGGGCAGTAGTTTCTGATGGCGGGAAGCACCGCCAGCTCCACCGCCGCCTGCTCCCAGTCGGCCCGCTCCCGAAGGTCACGCACCACCGCCTCCCCGTGCCAGAAGCGCTGGGGATCGCGCCGGAGTACCTCGGGACTGATGCCAAACTCGGCCTCCAGCCCCTCGCTCACCCCAAGGGCCGCCCTGGCCACCGCCGCCTTGAGCTTGCCCAGGACGAAGCGCAGGGTGTAGGGCCTTCCACTTCCGGGGTTTTCTCCCAGCGCCAGACATAGCCCCAGCTCGGTGGGAGTGATCACGAAGGGGCCAAGCTGAAAGTATCTCTCGCTAAGCCTGTTTAGCTCCTTCACCACCGCCCTTAGGGCCTCGGGGGTGGCGAAGTGGGGGACGCTTCCCCGGGTCTGCAGGCGGATGAGGTGACAGGGGATGCCCTCCGGGAAGGGGGGGGTTAGGGATACCACCTCATCCCGGATCTTCCTCGCCTCCTCGGCCAGCCTGCCCCGGAGGGCCAGGTCTTCCCCCTGGAGGACGCTTAGCTGGGCCGGCGGCCTTCCCTTGTGCTTACCCATTCTTCCTCCATACTACCCTGCCTGTCTGCTTGCTCCTGCCATCCCCGCTCAGCTAGAATGGGGCAAACCCGTCCGAGGAGGCTCCCCATGGTGAGGGCAAAGGCGTTCTCTTTCCTCCTGGTGCTGGTCTTGCTTGCTTCGGCCTGCAACTCGGAAGCAAGCCCCTCCCTTGGGCTGGAGCTTTCCCCGCCCCGGGATGGCTCCATCCCCCTGCCCAGCGAATTGGATCAGGGCATGCGCACCCTTAGCTTCACCACCACCATCACCAGCGCCAATCTGGTCCAGGATCTGTCCCGCGGGACGATGGAGATTGAGGGAGATGTTGTCAACTTCACCGCTCCCGCCGGTGACATCTCCTACGGCGTATTTGCGGTGGGCGGCCTG
>JALSIF010000252.1 GCA_026981635.1 bacterium
GGGGTTTTTGAGCCACTGGACAATCCGGTGCAGTGCCTCCCCTCGTCGTGCCAGCAGGGCCTTAAGATCACGCGGGTCGCTTGCCTCTCCCACCTGGTGCGATTATAGGCTGGATAGGGATGGTTGCCCGGGATGGTCCCGCCCTACCTGGTGGGCCACTTCTCCTCCGTAACCAGCTCCACCTCCCGCTCGCCGTCAGACCTGAACATGACCACCCTGCCCGGAGGAAGGGGTGCCCGCTCAAGGACCTCAAACCGGGGAACCGATAGCCGGAGCAGCTCCCGGGTGCCCTGCTCGCTTAGCCCCAGGGTGAGGATGGTGTGGTCCTCAACCAGGCAGAGGTAATCCACCTCCCTCACCACCGCCCCGTGGCCCAGCCAGGCAAGCTCCAGGTTGCTCGGCGGAATCAGCTTCACCTGCCCGGCGGTCAGGTTGACTCGTCTGATCTCGGGGACCCGGCCGGCAAAGTCCAGATACCAGAAGCTTCCCCGCCCCGCCTGTTCGGCGCTGGCCGCCTCCCACGAACCCACCATGAGCCAGTTCCTTCCCCGGATGAGGTGGCTTATCCCCAGTCTGCCCTCGGCCAGGGGAAGGGTCTCATCAAACCTGACCCTCCCCCTCACCAGGTCAACCAGCATGAGGTGGGTCTCTGCCTTCCCCTCTGGCAGGGGAAGGCGCGGGTCGGGGGGGCAGATCACCACCACATAGCGCCCCCTTGGGTCTCCCCGCAGGGCAAAGCACTCCACCGTGCTCATGGGGAGGCGGATGCCCCCCCGTCGCACCATCTTTTCTCCCCCCAGCCGCCAGTAGTAGAGGCGGAAGTTGGGCTCCCCCAGGGGGGCGTCGGGTGAGCTTCTCAGCTGAATGAGCAGGTCCCCGTCCACAAACCAGGGGCTCTCGACAAACTCGGGCGGCTTGGTGCGCGGCTCAAGGACGGTAAGCTCCACCTCCCCCACCGACCTCAGCGGCTGTTCGGGGGAGGGCTTTTCAGCCACCACAAACCGATCCCTGAGGGTCCTCCGCTCATCCTTTCCCCTGACCTGCCCCGTCTCTGGGTCCACCTCAAGCTGGTAGCTTCCTCGCTCCCGCTCATCCAGGTAGCCAAACAGGAGCCGCTTCTGCCCCACCGGAAGGACAAGCTGGGCGGGCTCCTCTCCGGGGTAGGGAATGAGTCCGGCCAGCACCCGATTTTCCCTCCCGGGAGGGAACTTTATCCCCACCTGATAGGCGCGGGCCTCGGCTGGGGCCGGCCGGCGCAGGGCGATGACGAGCGGCCTTTCCTGCCACTGGTAGATCCACCACTCCCAGCCGGGCTTCATTGGCTCGGCCTGGGGTAGAAAGTCAATCCCCACGCTCTTTCCACTTGACAGGTCAATCAGCGAGAGGGGCATCCCTCCCGCGGTCTCCACCGCCAGATCGCTCCCTGCCAGGGGCCACAGCCACCTCGCTCCCCTCCCCATCATCGTAGTCCCGCTTAGCCTGGTTCTGCTCAGTGTCTTTTCCAGCGTGTAGCCGGCCGGTTCCCCGTTGCCGAAACTGACCAGGTAGCGCTTGAGATCAATGAAGTAGTCCTTCTCCGTTTGCTTTTCCGGACTGGTGGATCTCCCCGCCGCCCTCCCCGGCATAGCCTCGCCTTTGGGCTCAAGCTGGGGACAGCCAAGGATTGCCCCAAGCAGGAAAAGCAGTAGGGGTAGGGCGGGGGCCTTCATCCAAGCTCTAAACCTCCACTTGAACTCCATCTAGGGTAGAATACCCTAGCTGGTCAAGGAGGACCAGAAGTGACTGAAAACTTGGCTAAGTTCGCTGCC
>JALSIF010000253.1 GCA_026981635.1 bacterium
GCGGGAGGCCAAGCGGCTCATGGCCCAGGGGGAGGTGGAGCTCAGGCGAGCGAGGGAGGAGGCGGAGGCCATCCTTCGCCATGCTAGGGAGGAGGCAGAAAAGCTCCGCCAGCAGGCAGAAGGGGAGGTCAGGCGGAGGGCCAAGGAGGCGGCAGAGCAGGCCCGCGCCAGGGTGGAGGGGGAGATCCGCCAGCGCTGCGAGGAGGTGGTGAGAAAGCTTGAGGGCCTGCCCCGGGTGCTGGAGGAGAAGCTTAAGCAGGAGATAGAGGAGCTGGAGCCGGATCTAGTGGAACTAGCTCTGGCGGTGGGGAGGGTACTGGCGGAGCACGAGCTTTCCCTGGATCCCTCGCCGGTTAGAAAGGCCATCCTGGAGCACCTCAGACTGATTGAGGGCGAGAGCCATATCTCCATCCGCATCGCCCCCCGGCTCATGCGCAGATTGGAGGAGGCGGGCGAGCTTGAGCTTCTCAGAACCGAACTCAAGAACCGGGGCAACGGGGTGGAGATCAGGGCCGACGAGAGCCTGGAGGGGGGCTATCTCATTGAGACCCCGCGGGTGAGCATTGATCACTGCTGGGGGCGGGTGATGGAGGAGATCCGAAGAGTGCTGGGGCAAGGCGCTGGCGGCAGGCAGGAAGATACCGGGGCAGACAGGGAGGCGCAGGGAGAAGCTTAGGGCTTAGGGGTAGACCTTCCTCAGGCCCCATCCACCCATTTCACCGCAGGGGCCCTCTCTCTTTCCGCTAGCTAGAATGGGTGCTGCCGTGAGCGAGCGGGACTTTGATGTGATCATTGTGGGTGCGGGCATCGCCGGCTCCACCGCGGCGCTGGTGGCGGCCCGGGCGGGGCTCTCTACTGTGGTGCTTGAGCGGGGGGAGAAACCGGGAGCCAAGAACCTCTCCGGCGGGGTCCTCTTCTCCCCGGTCATCAACCGGCTGATCCCCAACTTCTGGGAGGAGGCACCGGTGGAGCGGCCGGTGGTAAAGCGCAAGTATGCCTTCCTCTCCAGGGAGCGCTCGCTGGTGGTTGAGTTTGCCAGCGAGAAGTTTGCCGAGCCTCCCTACAACAACAACTTCACCGTGCTGAGGAGCAAGTTTGACGAGTGGCTGGCGGGCAAGGCGGAGGAGGCGGGGGCGGAGATCTACTCCGGCATCGTGGTGGACGATGTGATCTGGGAGGGGGAGGGCGAGGAGCGAAGGGTTATCGGCATCAAGGCAAGGAGCGAGGAGGGCCACGACGAGATCACCGCCCACGTGGTGATCATCGCCGAGGGGGCCAACTCCTTCCTCCCCGAGCGGATGGGCATCCGGCCCATGTGGGGGCCAAATGACTATGTCACCACCGCCAAGGAGATCGTCCGGCTGGATCCGGAAAAGATTGAGGAGCGCTTTGGCCTGGGGCCGGGGGAGGGGTGCGCCATTGAGTACCTGGGCCTGCCGGGGAGCACCATGATGGGGGGAGGATTTATCTATACCAACCGGGAGACCCTCTCGGTGGGGATAGGGGTGCTCATCGGCGACCTGATGAAGGAGCGCATTACCCCCTACAACCTGCTGGAGATGTTCAAGAGCCACCCCCACGTGGCGCCCCTTCTGGCCGACAGCGAGGTGATTGAGTACTCGGCCAAGATGATCCCCGAGGTGGGGCTGGACAAGATGCCCAAGCTTTATGGCAACGGGTTCATGGTGGTGGGGGATGCGGCCGGGTTTGTCAACAACTCCCTCTACCACGAGGGGACCAACTTCGCCAGCGCCAGCGGGATGTATGCGGCAGAGACGGCGGCCGAGGCCAAGGAGAAAGGAGACTTTTCGGCTAGGGCCCTTGCCTCCTACAGAGAGAAACTGGAGGGGTCCTTCGTGCTCAAGGATCTTCGCCGCTTCGGGGAGGTGGCAGACTTCATCCACTCCCATCCGGAGCTCATCTCCACCTATCCGGAGACCTTCATGGAGATGATTGAGCACTACTTCTCGGTAAGCGAGGACCCCAAGGAGGAGAACATCACCCGCATGATCGGCACCTTCAAAAGCCGGGTGCAGCTCTTCCGTTTCCTGATGGACAGCTACAAGGCCCACACCAAGGTGCTGGGCTTCAGCCCAACGGCCTTCCTTACGGGGAAGGGCAAATAGGCTGGAACCTTCACCTAGCCAGACGGGAAAGGGAGCGCCCCTTGCTTCCTGCTCAGCCTCAGACAAGCTTTGCAACCAGCCAGATGAGCAGGATGAGGACCAGGAGCTCCACCGAGTTCTCCGCCAGCCAGGCGGCAAAGCCCTGGGGAAAGAGAGTGCGCCATAGGGTAGCACCCTCCTCCGGCGCCGGCGGCTCCATGGCCAAGAGGATGCGCTCTCTGACCTGGTCGTAGTGGGGGCTTCGTGCCACCTCGGGGGGGGCCTGCTCAAGCACCTCCAGCGCCCGCTCGGGGCGCTCAAGCTCAAGGTATGCCTCGGCCAGGGCGAGATGGGGGCGGATAAGGTGGGGGGCAAGGCGCACCGCCTGGGCAAACTCGTTTAGCCCGTCCAGCAGGTAGCCCCGCCGGGCGGCGGCGAGACCGGCGTTGAACCGCTCCATGGCGGCACGCTCACCTTCGCGCAGATAGGCCACCCTGCCCCTAAGCAGGCGGACCGGCTCGCTCTCCTGATCCAGGCGAGAAAGCAGCTCCTCCGCCTCGTCCAGGCGGTGGAGGCCCACCAGCGCCTCGGCCAAAAGGAGCTGGGCCTCCTGCCTAAGCTCGTCCCACAACAGGGCGGCCCGGTCGGCAAGCTCCAGCACCTCCTCAAACTCGCCCCGGGCAAGCTCCAACCTGGCCTGGGCGATGAGGCCCCGCGCCTCGGCGGCAAGCTCCATAAAGGGGGACAGGTCGCCCCCGCACTCGGGGCACCTATCCGGCATGGGATGGGGCAGGCGGCTCCGGCAGAGGGGGCAGAAGTGGAGGGTGAGAGCTTCGCTTCTCTGCTCGGTCTCAATCGTCACCGTAAGGCTAATGCCCCCTTGCAAGTTGCCAATCGCCTAGCCGGTTCCTTGGCTGGTTCCCGGGATGACTCAGGTCAGCGGGCGTAGTCGGCGATCATCGGGGTGAGCTTGCTTATAAGCTCGTCGATCTCCTCTTCCTGCTCGTTCATCAGCGCCTGCCTGAGCTGGTCGCTCAGCTCCTCCAGGCGGGTCTTCTCCATCGGGCTGATGTTGAGCTGACCCTCGGCGGCCCGCTTGAGGATCTTCTGGGCCTCCTTGAGCAGGTTTTCGGCCTCAAAGAAGATCTGGCTCTTCTCCCGCTGGGCGATCATCTGGCCAGAGAGCTTGGAGACGTCGCGCTGGGCAAGCTGGAGGTCGTCCTGGCTCATCCGCGCCTTGCTGGTCTTCAGGGTGATGGAGCGCTGGGCGCCAGTCTCCATGTCGCGGGCGGTCACCTTGACGATGCCGTTGATGTCGTAGTCAAACTGGACCTCCACCAGGGCCTGGCCGGCCGGCTTGGGCGGGATGCCGGAGAGGACAAACTCTCCCAGGCTGGCGTTCTCGGCGGCGATGTCGCTTTCGCCCTGGAGGACGTGGATCAGGGCCTCGGTCTGGTTGTCCATCACGGTGCGGTAGATGCGGGTGCGGCTGCAGGGGACGGCGGTGTTTCTTGGGATGATGCGGCTGAAGCGGCCGTTTTCGGTCTCGATCCCCAGGGTGAAGGGGGCCACGTCAACGATGGTCACCTCGCCAAGCAGGCCGCGCTTGATCCCCGCCTGGATGGCGGCGCCGATGGCCACCACCTCCTCCGGGTTGATGTCGGAGCGGGGGTCGCGCCCCAAGAGGCGCTTTACGGTGCGCTGGACCAAGGGGATGCGGGTGGAACCGCCCACCAGCAGGACGTCCTCAATCTGCTCCGGCTCCAGGCCGGCATCGGAGAGGGCCAGCTCCACCGGGTGGGCGGTGCTCTCCACCAGGTCGCCGATCATCTCCTCAAACTTGGCCCGGGTGAGGGTCTCGTTTAGGTGGTAACTTTCCTCCCCGTCGCTGTAGAGGAAGGGGAGGTTGATGGTGGTCTCAAGCTGGGTGGAAAGCTCAATCTTGGCCTGCTCGGCAGCCTCCTTCAGGCGCTGCATGATGGAGCGCTGCTGGGCCACGTCGGGGATGTTTCTAAGATCAATCTTCTCCTTGGCCTTGAACTGCTCAATCAGCCACTCCACCACCCGGTAGTCAAAGTCGTCGCCGCCCAGGTTGTTGTTGCCGTGGCTGGACAGCACCTTGAAGGCGCCCTCCACGAGCTTCAGGATGGAGACATCAAAGGTTCCCCCACCCAGGTCGTAGACCAGGAGAATCTTGGCCTCCTCCTTGTCGTAGCCGTAAGCCAGGGCGGCGGCGGTGGGCTCGTTGATGATGCGCTCAACCTTGAAGCCGGCGATCTCACCGGCGTCCTTGGTGGCCTGGCGCTGGGCGTCGGTGAAGTAGGCGGGAACGGTGATGACCGCCTCATCAACGATCTCCCCCAGGTAGGCCTCGGCGTCAAGCTTGAGCTTGCGCAGGATGATGGCGCTGATCTCCTGGGGGGTGTACTCCTTGCCCATGATGGTCACCGTGTAGTCGGTGCCCATGTGGCGCTTGATGGAGCTTACCGTGCGCTCGGGGTTGGCTACCGCCTGGTTCTTGGCCGGCTCGCCCACCAGCAGCTCGCCCGACTCGGTAAACCCCACCACCGAGGGAGTGAGGAACTTGCCCCGGTCGTTGGGGATGAGGATCGGCTCCCCGTCCTTCACCGTGGCGATGAGGGAGTTGGTTGTGCCCAGGTCAATGCCTACGATTACACCCATATCTTTGGCCCGTCCGTTTGAGGTGTGTGACAGATTGCCTGTCTACAAGGTGGATAATTATACCTCAACTGTTAGCCTTCCACTCACTGGCCCGGGTTGCGGTTGACCACCACTTCGGTGGGGCGGAGCACCGCACCCTCAAACTGGTAGCCGGGCCTAAGCACCCTGATCACCCACTGATCGGGAAGGTCGTCGTGTTCCTCCCGGGCCACTGCCCGCTGGGTCTTGGGGTCAAAACGGTCGGTTAGGGGGAGGGGCTCAGCCCCCCAGGCCCTGAGCCTGCCCATGAGCAGGTCGCGGATGGCCATCAGCCCCTGCCACAGGGAGCCCTCCACCCGCTCCTCGCCCACGCTGGTAATCAGGCGGTCAAAGGCGTCAACGATGATGATCAGCTCCTCCACCGCCTGGCGGCGCCACTTCATCTCTCCCCCCATGAGCCTTTGGCTGAGGAGCTTGTTGGTCTCGGCAAGCTCGCGCCTCAGCTCCTCCAGGCCGATGGCCTCGGCGGGGGGCAGGCGCAGGGTCTTTAGCTGGTTGCTGAGGCGGAAGAACTCGGCCCTAAGCCGGCTGAGCTCGGTCTTAAGCTCATAAAGGGTGACGGCGGCTAGCTCGGCGTGATGCTCACCTGCCTCCCCGACAGGGCTGGCTTCGGACGGGGTCTCCAGCACCTCCCGGTAGGGCTCAAGCTGGTCCCACAGGCTCTCCTCGGCGGGTGCACCCTCAAGCTTCATCGCTGTCTATACCTCCGCCCACTCGCCCAGGTTTAGATTGAGGCTCAGGTTGGACCAAATCTCCTTTTCCACCTGATCGGGTGGGGAGGCCTCCCGTTCAAGGAAACCGTAGTCGGGAGGAGGTATCTCCACCTCAGGAGGCACCACCTCAAAGATGCCCGCCTGCCCCTCCCCGGCCACCTGGGCTCTGAGCTCCTTTACCGAGACGGGGTTGAAGGCAAACAGGTCCAGCACCTCGCGACGGGCGGGGCTGGTCAGGTTTTCGTAGGCCTCCTCTATGAGCATGAAGTCCTCTGCGTGGCGCTCGGGGTTGTAGATCTTGATCAGGCGGAAGTACTCCCGCTCCACCTGGGAGGGGCTGGCCCGCTTGGTTAGGCCGAGGATGGCGTACATGCGGTGGACCCGGCGATATAGGTCTATCTTTGACTCTAGGTTGATGCGCTCAATGGAGTATTGGTCAAGGCCAGGAAGTTTCCTCAGGTCGCGGATGAGATCGTCCAGCGTCTTTAGCTTCCTGGCCAGTTCGGCGGGCACCCTTCCTCCCTCAACCTGCCGGTCAAGCAGGGTTTTGAGGCGTTCAAAGGTGGCCAGGGCATCCTCGTAGCGGCCGGCTGAGAGCTGGGCGATGGCCAGGTTCTGGACTATCTCGGGGTTGCGGTTGTCATATTTGAGGGCCTTTTTCCACTCCTCAATGGCTACCGTAAGCTGATCACGACGGGCAAGCTGGAAGGCGTTGAGATTGAGGGTGGCGGCGTATAGCTTGGCCAGGACATGGTGCATGTCCTTTAGCCTGCCCTGCTTCTCCCACAGCTTTCTCAGCTCCTCCCAGATCTCCATCGCCTCCTCGGCATAGCCCGCATCCAGGAAGGCCAGGCCCAGCTCCAGCAGGACTTGCTCGCGGCGCTGCTTGAAGTCGGGGTGGGCCTGGGAGATCTCTACCAGTCGCCGCCAGTAGTGCATGGCCACTTCCTTCTCCCCCCGCTCGGCGTGGAGCTTGCCCAGGTACCAGAGGAGGCGGGGGTCGTCCTGGCGATCCTTCTGCTTGAAGAGCTGATCAAGGATTTGCTGGGCCTTGTCTATGGTGCCGTCCTTGAGGTAGATGGCGGCGCCCACCAGGTCGTGGTCAGGAAGCTCCAGGCGGGCAAAACGCTGCTCACCCCGGGACTCGGTGTCCAGCAGAAAGGCACGGTAGAGCAGGGGATAGTCTCGCTCAAGCATTCCCCCGCGCTGGATTAGGTCGGCAAACACCTTCCAGGCCTTTTTCCACTGGGCGGCCTCCATGTAGCAGTAGGCCTGGTTGCGCTCAAGTTCAATGGGGTGCAGCCCCCACTGCAACTGCTGGTAGAAGACTACCGCCTGAGAATAAACCTTTAGCAGGTGGTAGGCGATGGCCAGGAAGTAGAGGTTGCGGGAACGCTCTGGGTCAATCTTGTAGGTGGCCTCGTAGAGAAGGATGGAGCGCTCGTAATCAGCGTTGAAGAAGGCGGGCTCGCTATAGGACCAGATCAGACGAGTGGCTAAGCCGATGAGATCCTGGTCTGCCCGAGAGCGGAAGTCACGGCCAGCAACCATTCGGGAGGCGGACTCATATTCCCCCTCCCTGAGCAGTTTGGCTGCCTGAATTAGCATGCACAAAGCGAGAAAGCGGTTCTCCGCCCGGCCGCGGGGGTTCAGTTCCAGGATGCGCTCAAAGTGGCGCTCGGCGCCCTGGATGTCTCCCTCCCTAAGCATAATCACGCCCCGCTGGATCTCCACCCAGCGACGGAAGGCCTCCCCCCCGGGCTGTTCAAGGGCACGGCGGTAGAGGTCCTTGGCGGCGGAGAGATCACCCTTCAGCTCCAGGGCGTTGCCCCGTCGGATGGTGATCAGGGCGGGGGAGACCTCAAGGCCCATCTCCACCGACCTTTCCAACAGGCTGAGGGCGTTATCCGGCTCGCCCAGGGCAAGGTAGGCCACCGCCCGCCAATACTCCGCCCGGGGACGCAGGCTCTCCTGCTTGATCTGGGAGAGGAGTTTCAGAGCCTCCTTGGCCTTGCCTTCCAGGATGAGCACCTTGGCCAAGCTGTAGCGGTTTAGGTCGGTACCGGAGATCTCAAAGGCCACCCGGGCCGCCCGGGCCGCCTGCTCAAAGTTAAAGTGCTGCATGTAGAACTGGGTGATGTCGGAGAGGATTTCCACTCGGCCACTCGCCTTAAGCAGGTTCACCAGCCGGTCGGGGTCAGCATCAAAGGCGCGCACCACCATCTGGAGGGTGCGGCGAAGCAGTTTCTTCTGGCCAAGCAGTTCGGGCAGGAGACGGAAGGCGATCTCCGGGTGGGAGTGGAACTTGTCAATGTCAAAGGCCAGGTTGAGGATTTCCTTGACCGTGGGGTCCTTTTCCGGGTCGGCCCCTTCCTCAATAAATATCTGGGCCAGGATGCGCACCAGACGGGGGTTCTCGCGGACCTTGTCGCCCAGCTCCCGGTATAGCTCCAGGTAGGCCTCCTTGGCCTCCTGGTCGGTGAACTCAAGGTTGAGGAAGCAGCGGGCCTGGGCCAGCTTGAGGTCGCGGTGGCGCTTCTCCTGCTTGACCCGAGGAAGTAGAAAGTCAATCAGCCGCAGGGTCTTCTGATCAAACTGGGACTGACCAAGGCGCACGTCAAGCAGGATCTGGGCCAGCTCCACCTTGAAGGGGTGGCTGTCGGAAAGCAGGGCGAAGGCACGGTTGTAGACCTCAATGGCCTCCTCCGAGGTGTCCAGGGTCTGGGCATAGCTGTGGGCGAGAAGCTCAATGATCTCTGGATCGGAGGGGTCGTAGCTGAGGGCGCGGTGGTATATACGGCGAGCTCCCTCGTCCACCCGCTTCTGGCGTACATATTCGCGGGAGAGCAACCAGTAGATCTTGTCGTCGGCCCGGTCGGGGAAGAGGTTGATGAACTCCTCATAGACCTTGGCGGCAAAGGGGGTCACCTCCTCAATGGCTACCAGGTGCTGCGTAAGCAGGTAGACCGCCCGGCGGGAGAGGTCGTGGTGGCGCAGGGCAGCCTCGTAGATCTGGCGGGCCTCCTCATCCAGGCGCTCCATCTCCACCAGGGTCTCGGCATACTCCCCAATGAGCCTGCCCTCCCTGAGTCCCGCCTGATAGAGTCGCTCCGCCCATACCCCTTTGGGGAGGAACTTGCGGGTGCCGGAGAGCACCACATCGGCCAGTTTTCTGAGCAGGTCCTTGTGCACCAGGCCCTGCTCCACCGCCTGCTCAATGAGGGGGGCGGAAAACTCGCTGATCTGACCGCGGCGGATCTTTTCGTTGGCATAGAGGCGAAGCACCTCGGGGTCCTCGTGCTCGCTTAGCCACTTCTCGTAGAAGCTGAGGGCAAAGTCGTCGCGGGCCTGGTGCTTCACAAGCACGTTGCGCAGCGTCTCGGCCAGCTTCTGGTCCTCGGGACGGTTTGACCAGGCTGCCTTGTAGACCGCAAGTGCCTTCTCGTCATCCCTACCCTGCTCAAGGTAGAAGCGGCAGATGAGCTCGCTTCCTCCCGTCCACATGGGGAACTCTTCCGCCGCCCGCTCAATGAGCTCAAAGTCATCCGGGGAGATATCCTCGCGCTTGACCAGCACCTTGGCCAGGTTGAGCAGGGTGCGGGTGTCCTTGGGGTCGTGGCGCAGCTTGCGGCGGAAGATCTCCTCGCTGTCGGGAGTAAACAGCTTGTACTCGCTGATGAAGGCCAACGCCTCGCGCAGAACTTCGCTTCGGCCCAGCTGCTCCTCCAAAAGCACCGCCTCGCGGTAGGCGTGCAGGGCCTCTTCATACTTGCCCAGGCTTTTGAGGCCGCGGGCATAGAGCAGCCAGGCATCCAGCATCAGTTCCGGATCGGCCCCGGCACCGTCCTTCTCCCGCACCTCGGAGAAGAACTTTTCCAGCACCTCAATGGCCTGTTCGCTAAGTCCCCGCTCCAGCAGTCCGGAGGCTCGTCTGATGGCGGCCTGGGGGCCCCGGCTCAGAATCTTGTCTAGCAGTCCCATGATGAAAGGCACCAGATCGCTTGGCGCTAAGTGGCTAACTAGGTTAGCACGGGCAGGGGACGGGGGTCCAACCCGGGGGAGGCTGTAAATCCCCCCTCCCCCAGGGCTGTATACTCTGGTAGTAGGAGAGAGTTCCTACACACCTTACCCAAAGCGAGGTGAGGAGAGATGGCGGTTGACATTGACGAAATGCTGGCCCTGGTCAAGGAGCGCAACGCCTCCGACCTGCACATCAGCGAGGGTCGGGTGCCGGCGCTCAGGCAGGAGGGTGACCTGGTCTACACCGACTATCCGCCCCTCACGGCGGAGGAAATGGAGCAGATCTGCAAGAAGCTGCTCACCCCCAAGCGGGAGTACCTGCTGGAGGAAGAGAACGAGATTGACTTTGCCTATGAGCTTGACGGGGTGGGCCGCTTCAGGGTGAACATCTTTCGCCAGCGGGGTCGGCTGGCCGCCGCCCTGCGGCTGGTGAAGAAGGACATCCTGAGCTTTGAGGAGCTGAACCTCCCCCTGGTGCTGGAGGAGATCGCCCTGGAGCAGAGGGGCATCGTGCTTATCACCGGAACCACCGGCTCGGGTAAGTCCACCACCCTGGCCACCATGATTGACTACATCAACCAGCGCCGGCCGGTCCACATCATCACCATTGAGGACCCCATTGAGTTCGTCTTTGAGGACAAGGAGGCGATTATCAACCAGCGTGAGCTTCACGTGGATACCAACAGCTTCGTGGACGCCATCCGCGCCGCCATGCGGGAGGACCCCGACGTGATCATGGTGGGGGAGATGCGTGACCGGGAGACGGTCACCGCCACCTTCCAGGCGGCACTGACCGGCCACCTGGTCTTTACCACCCTCCACACCCTGGACGTGCCCCGGACCATCAACCGAATCATTGACTTCTATCCCGACGAGCTCCAGAAGCAGGCCCGCATCATGCTCTCTGAGACCATCCGGGCGATCATCTCCATGCGGCTTCTTCCCATGATGGGCGGGGGGCGCATCCCGGCCATGGAGATCATGCGCACCACCGGCCGGATCAGGGAGTACATCGCCGACCCGGAGAAGACCGACCTCATCCGCAAGGCGATGGAGGAGAACCTGCAGGACGGGATGATCACCTTTGACCTCTACCTGCTCAAGCTCTACAAGGAGGGCAAGATCAGCTACGAGACGGCGCTCAACGCGGCCAGCTCGCCCCACGACTTCAAGCTGCTTGAGCAGAAGGCGACCGAGATTGAGGTCAAGGGCCGGCGAGATCCCTTTGCCATCAACCGGGAGATCGCCGAGCGCCTGCAAAAGAGCGAAACCGGCCTTGAACCGGAGCGGGGGATTTAGAAAGCTGATCAACTATCAACGACCAGCAATTTCGCTCTTAACTGAGTTGAATTTCTGTTGTTTATGGACCGAACACAATGAGCAGGGTGCCCAGGATGATGAGGACCCAGGGGAGGTCGTGGGGGGAGCCGGTGGCAAAGAGGGCTATGCCGGCCCCCACCAGTCCACCCCCCAGAGAGATCACCAAGCGGCCCGCCAGAGGCGTGCGGTATAGGCTCGCCTCCTCCCCTGGGGTCAGCGTCTTACGATAGGGCTTGGGCTTGCGGACGAGGGGGTCCTGGAGCAGGGGGTCAAAGTCTTCAATGAAAAATTTGGGTGCCCCCCGCTCAAAGCCCACCTTCTCCTGGGCGATGGCCTGGGTGAGGATGAGCTGCTCAATCTCTCTCTTAGTTAGGGGACGGCCCAGCCTACGGTCGTAGGGGGCACCGTAGTACTCCGGGTAGGAGAGGCGGCGGGGATCAATGGCCTGGTGGGTAAGGCTGCTAGGCTTCTCGCGCCGCTTGGGAGTAATCAAATTGAGCAGCCTCCTGCCCGGAGAGCTTTTAGCTTTGGCCGGGGGCGGCAAGGAAGGGTCTTGCTTAGGCTGCCTCAAACTACCCAATTCTACCTGAGCAGGAAAAGGTGGGTGAAGAGCGCTAAGATTTAGGCCCTGTGGATCGGTTAGCCTGGGGGTAAGGATATGGACCTAAAGGACTTCATCGCATCGGTGCCCGACTTCCCCCAGCCGGGGATCATCTTCCGCGACATCACCCCCCTGCTTCACGACCGGGACGCCCTGATGATCGCCGTGCGGCGGCTGATTGAGCCCTGGACCAGCTGGGATGTGGACTACATCTGTGCGGTGGAGAGTCGGGGGTTCATCTTCGGCGGGGCGGCAGCCATCCTGCTTGACTGTGGGTTTATACCGGTGCGCAAGAAGGGCAAGCTCCCCCGGGAGACCTTCGCCTATGAGTATGCCCTGGAGTACGGTTCGGACACGGTGGAGCTCCACAGGGACGCACTGGGAGAGGGGGACCGGGTGCTCATCATTGATGACCTCATCGCCACCGGCGGCACCGCCTGGGCCACCGCCAAGCTGGTTCAGGAGGCGGGGGCAGAGGTCAAGGGGGCGACCTTCCTCATTGAGCTAATCGAGCTGGGGGGGAGGAAACGGCTGGAGGAGCTGGGGGTTAGGGTGCACAGCCTGATCAAGTATTGAGCTTTGCCGCCGCCCCGGTTTTGGGTTAGAATGGAGGGCAAGTGGGAACTTTGTGGCGTGGGGAGGGTCTAGAAGAATCTGCCCGGCGCCAGGCTCGGGTGCTCAGAGAACACTCCACGGGCGTCCGGGTGAGTGAGGAGCGAACCCGCCATGCAAAAGAAACTTGGTGACATCCTAGTTGAGGAGGGTGTGATCTCTCTGGACCAGCTGCAGGCCGCCCTGGACCGGCAGCGGGAGACCGGCGAGCGCCTGGGAAAGGTCATCGTGGAGATGGAGATGGCCACCGAGGACGACATCCAGAAGGCGCTGGCCAAGCAGCTCAACGTGGAGATGGTGGACCTCTACGAGGAGCCCATTGACCAGGAGGTGCTGGAGCTGGTCACCCCGGAGATGATCAAACGCCACCAGGCCATCCCGGTCCGCTTTGAGGACGAGAACACCCTGCTGGTGGCGATGGTGGACCCC
>JALSIF010000254.1 GCA_026981635.1 bacterium
CCCGAAGGGGGAGTCGCTGGCAGGGAATATGTCCACCGGCACCACCAGGTCAAAGGGGCCCAGGGCGTGGGCGAGCTGCCTTGCCCCCCTGAGGCCCAGCTCCTCCTGGACGGAGAATGCCACCACTAGATCGGCCTGGCTGGGATCTGCCACCGGCCGTGCTCCCGCCCGGGATAACTGCTCCACAAGTGCCACCAGGGCGGCACAACCCATCCGGTCGTCAATGGAACGGGCCGCCACCCGGTGGTTGCCGATGCGGCTTAGCTGCTTTACCCAGACCACCCCGTCGCCGGGGCGCACTCCCAGCTGGCGAATCTCCTCCCTACTCTGGGCTCCGATGTCAATGTAGAGGTAGCCTTTCGGAGCGGGGGGATCTCCCCCGCTCAGGTGGAGGCTGGGGCAAGCCACCACACCTGGCAGCATCCCCTGATCGGTCTGCACCTGTACCGGCCGACCCAGCCAGGTCTCCAGCCAGAACCTGCCCACCGGTACTGCCACCAGATAGCCGTCGTCGCGCAGGGCGCTCACCAGCAGGCCCACCTCGTCCAGGTGGGCCACCATCAGGGTGCGGCCACCCAGCTCACCCAGCCCACGGCAGGCTACCCCGGCTATGCCCAGGGCCAGGTTGCCCCGGCCGATGGTGCGGGTGGCCTCCTCCCACTCCTCGCCCACTTCGTCAAGCTGGCGGCGTACCGCCCGGGCCACCTGCTCCTCCCGGCTGGACACCCCCGGTACCCTGACCAGCTCAGCTAGAAGTTCCCCTACCCGCTCGGGCACAGGGCCATTCTAGAACCCGGCGGGCCTAAACTCAGGGGAGTGGGGATCTCGGCCATCATCCCAAACCTGAACGGGGAGAAACTGCTTCCCCCCCTGCTGGACAGCCTGGCCGAGCTTCTGGCACAGGGGGTGGTGGAGGAGGTGGTGGTAGCCGACGACGGCTCGGAAGACCACAGCCGGGAGCTGGTCAGAAAGTGGGGGGAGGGCTTTCGCCTGGTGGAGAAGCCGCCCGGCGCGGCGAGGGGCTTTGGGCCCAATGTGAACCGCGGGGTGCGGGCGGCCAGGGGGGAGGTGCTGGCGGTACTGAACAGCGACCTGCGCCTCAGCGGGGACCCGCTCACTCCCCTCACGGAGTGGCTGAGGGATGAGGGAGTGGGGGCGGTGGTACCGGCGGTGGAGGGGGGCCCCTGGGAGGTGGAGTCGGCCATTCACCTGTGGGTGAGGAGGGGACTTCCCTGGGTTCGCCCCTTGCCCGAGCCACCCGGGGAGCCCCTCATCGCAACCCACTTCAGCCAGCTCTGTCTCCACGGCGCCTGCTTCCTCATTCGCCGCCAGGTCTGGGAGCTCATGGGTGGCTTTGACGAGGGATTTAGGCCAGCCTACTTTGAGGACGTGGACCTGGGGATGAGGCTCAACCTGGCCGGGTTTCGGCTGGTGCTTGACCCCCGGGTGAAGGTGAGCCACCTTCACTCCCAGACGGTTGAGCGCGAGCTGGGGCGGACGAAGGAGGCGGTGATGCTGAAAAACCAGCTCCGGCTGGTGCAAAAGCACCGTCGCTACCTGGGACTGGAGAACCCGGCGGGTAGGGGATGGCTGCTGCTCAGGGGGCTGAGGGAGGGGGTCAGGCTCCGCGGCCGGCAAATGGCGGGCTATCTGGCTGCTGCCCTGGGGCCCTGAGGGCCCAGCCGGACCACCACCGCAGTAAGGTCATCCTCCAGCCGGCGGGGCTTGGCGAACTGCTTGGCCCGCTCCACCAGGTGGTCAA
>JALSIF010000255.1 GCA_026981635.1 bacterium
TGCTTGACCTTGACGAGGTCCTGCTGGTGCCGGCCGCCCTGAACCCGCTCAAGTCGGCCGGCCAGCTCGCCCCCGCCCACCACCGGCTGAGGATGCTGGAGCTTGCCCTGCCCTACTTCCCCCCCCGCACCCGCCTGCTGGACTGGGAACTGAGGCGCCCGCCCCCCAGCTACACGGTGGACACGGTAAGACAGCTCCGCGAGCTTGAGTCCTACCACCATGCCGACCTCTACCTCGTCATGGGCTCCGACACCGCCCTGGAGCTGGAGCGCTGGAAAGAGCCGCAAGAGCTTGCCCGGATGGTGAAGCTTGCCGTCTTCCACCGCCAGGGGGTCCCCGCAAGCGGCGAGGAGATCGCCGAGCTTGCCCGCCGGCTGGGCTTTGAGCTCCACTACTTTGAGGCCCGCATCATTGAGGTCTCCGCCTCGGAGCTTCGCCAGCGCCACGACTTCACCGAGGTGGGCGGCCACCTGCTGCCCACCCCGGTGGCAAACTACATAGAGGAACACGGCCTCTACCTGAGCGGGGAAAAGTAGAACCGGCAGGCCGGCTACTTCAGATTGACAAAGACGCTCTTTGGCTGGGTGTAGAGCTCCATGGCGTAGCGCCCCTGCTCGCGCCCGAAGCCCGAGCCCTTGAATCCCCCGAAGGGGACCGACACATCGTAGGCGTTGTAGGTGTTAATCCACACCGTCCCCGCCTCAAGCTCCCGTGCCGCCCGGTGGGCCTTGCTGATGTCCCGGGTCCACACCGCCGCCGCCAGGCCGTAGAAGGTGTCATTGGCCACCTTGATCGCCTGGTCAAAGTCCTTCACCCTGATCACCGACAGCACCGGCCCGAAGATCTCCTCCCGCGCGATGGTGTGGCGGGCGTTGTCCACCTCAACGAAGACGGTGGGCCGGATGAAGTAGCCCCCCAGCTCATCCCTCAGCGGGTGGGGCTCTCCCCCCACCAGAAGTTTTGCCCCTTCGCCCTTTCCCTTCTCTATGTAGCCCATCACCCGCTCAAACTGGGCCTGGCTGATGAGGGCTCCCAGGCGGGTGTTCTCGTCCATGGGGTCGCCCGGCTCAAGCTTCTCCACCCCCTCCTTGATCAGTTCCACCACCTGGTCGTAGACCGCCTCCTCCACCACCAGCCGGCTTCCCGCCGTGCAGAGCTGGCCCTGGTTCCAGAAGATCCCCGCCAGGGCAAACTTGGCCGCCACCTTCAGGTTGGCGTCGGCAAGGATGATGTTGGGTGACTTTCCCCCCAGCTCCAGACTCACCGGAATGAGGTGCTCGGCCGCCTGCTGCATGATGATCTTTCCCGTCTCGCTTGAGCCGGTAAAGGCGATCTTCCTCACCCCCGGATGTGCCACCAGCGCCGCCCCCGCCTCCTCGCCGAAGCCGGTGACTACATTGAGCACCCCGGGAGGAAGGCCCGCCTCCACCGCCAGTTCAGCCAGCCTCAGGGCGGTGAGCGGTGTCTCCTCGGCCGGCTTTAGCACCACGCAGTTTCCCGCCGCCAGTGCCGGGGCCACCTTCCAGGCCGCCATCTGGAGGGGGAAGTTCCACGGCACGATGCACCCCACCACCCCCCAGGGCTCCCTGACCGTGTAGGAGAGCAGGCTGGGGTCGGTGGGGTTCACCTCCCCGTAGAGCTTGGTGGGCCAGCCTGAGAAGTACTCAAAGGTGGCAATGGCTCCCGGCAGATCGGCCACCTTGGCCTCCCACAGGGGCTTGCCGGTGTCCAGC
>JALSIF010000256.1 GCA_026981635.1 bacterium
CAGCTTGCTCCCAGGACGGCCTGGTTTGAGGCGGTGATCACCGCCCGGGGAAGCTACACCGACTTTGACGACCTGACCACCGCCAGCTTCCCCAGCTAGAAGGAAAGAGAGATGGGATTTAGCGCACAAGACCACGCCACCTTCACCGGCCGGCAGGTTGAGGTGGACCTGAGCCTCAAACTCAGGGCGCCGGGGGCTACCGCCTTCACCGACTACCCCCTGCTTTCTAAGGGGCCCTTCCTGCTCATGAAGCGGGTGGACGCCCCCGGGGCCATCCTCCGGGCGCGGATCCCCGCCGCCGACCCCGGGTGGCTGGACGAGAACCACCCCGCCCACGACCTCAAGCTCTTTGCCGAGGTGGAGCTTTGGGCCAGCGCCGGCGGGAAGAGCGAGCGCCTCTTTCGCGGCTATGTGCGCCGGCTGGTGGTGAGGGAGGATCACCTGGAGCTCATCTGCCAGGACCCGGTGGGCCTGCTTGACAGCAGGGTCTGCCAGCTCTACCACCCGGGGAGCTACACCGACCCCCGCTTCAGCGCTCCCCTCATCCCCGCACCGGAGTTTGGTGCCCGGGTGTGGAGGGTGGACCCCGCCTACTCTACCTACGCCGCTCGCTCGGACGGCCGCCCCAGCCCCTTTCGGGTGGCCGCCATCACCCTGATGCGAAACGGAAGCCCGGTCTCCGCCGACCGCCACCGGATCTACTTTGACCAGGGGGTGGTGCGCCTGGCCTTTGACCCCGACCCGGGCGATCTGCTCATCCTGGACCGGGTCTCCTTCCTGGTGGAGGGGTCAAACGACCCCAGCCTGGTCCTCACCGAGGCGCTGAGCTACCCCCAGAGTGAGGGCGGCCCGGGCTTTGACCCGGCAAGCGAGCTTTCCCTTGACACGGTAGGGGAGGACCTGCCCCCGGTGCGCTGGCGGCTGGGCTCGGGAAGTGTTTTGGATCTTTGGCGGGCCATCCGGCGGGCCCTTGCCACCCCCTGCCTGCTCCACTACGACAGCGACCTGGGGGTGGTGCGGCTGGAGCTTCTCGCCCCCGCCCCCACTCCTGAGCTCACCATGGGCACTCCCCTCTTCCTGAGCCTGGAGTACGACGGGGAGGAGGTGGCCGAGCGGGCGGTGGTGGCCTTCTACGAGCGGGAGGGCTACAACCTGGCAAGCAACGCCGCCCTCACCGACCACCTGGCCGGCCAGGGCTTTACCCCCTACGGCTGGCAGGGCAACCAGCGGCTCGGAAGCGCCCAGGCCGACCTGGAGACCCTGCGCGACGGCGACCCCAACACCAGCTTCGGCTACCGCGACCTGCCCGACAAGCAGAGCCGGCGCTTCCTCACCGTGGACCTGGGTAGCGAGCAGTTCATTGAGGGGGTGGAGCTCACCACCCCCAACTCGGAGAACGTAAACTCCCTGCGCACCGCCGACCGGGCCTACCTCTATGGCTACCGGGTGCTCGGCTCCCGCGACGGGGTGAACTTTGAGGCCATCTCACCGGGCGGGGAGCTCTTCCTGCGCCCCCTCACGCGGGAGCTTCTTGCCGCCCACTCCCCCGACCCGGTGCGCTACCTGGAAGTATGGGCCCGCCCCGCCTTTGACAGTCCGGGGGAGGACAGCCTGGCCCTGGGGCTGGGGGAGCTTACGGTTATCCCCGACGGCCACAAGGAGGCGGTGGCCACCCTCCAGCCCAGCGACCCCAGCGCCCCCGGCTACGCACCGAACACCCTAGACC
>JALSIF010000257.1 GCA_026981635.1 bacterium
GCCGTAGCCGCCCCCGTACTCAATCACCTGGTAGTTGGGGGTGCCGGAGCCGTCGGGCTGGTCGTTCAGGTAGGCGGCGGCCACCTTGCTGAAGAGTTCAAAGAAGCGGGTGTAGGCCAGGTAGGGGGTGCCAGCGGGGTCCTCCCGCAGGCTCACATGGGTTGAAAAGATGCTTTGGGGCAGAAGCTCAACCTCCACCAATGACCAGCTGCCCGAACCGTCGGGCTGGTCGTTTCTCAGGTAGAGCACCCGGTTCTGGTCCAGCCCCGACTCAATTACCGCGATGGCCGGGTTGCCGCTAACCTGGGCGAGGGAGATGTCCAGAGGCTCGCCCACCCCGGGGATCTGCTGGACAGACCAGGTCCCCCGGCCGTCGGGCTGGTCGTTGATGGCCAGGTAGAGGGTGGAGTCCTTGGCGTAGGCGACCATGGGCAGGCCCCCCACCACCGCCAGGGAGGCAAACTCACCGGTGCGGGAGCCGCCGCTGTCTACGGTGAAGGTGTCCCAGGCGCCGCTCCCATCGGGAAGCTCGTTGATGGAGTAGAGGAGGGAGTTGGTGCTGGGGTCGCGGTAGGCCACCGCAGGCTTTCCGTCCACCTGGGCCAGGGAGGGGTAGGTGAAGTTGTCCCCCGAGGCGGCGGCGATCTCCGAGGAGGTCCAGGTGCCTAGGCCGTCGGAGGTTGAATTTACCGCCAGCTGGAGGCCGGCGTCGTTTGCGTAGGCCACCATGGGCCGGTTGTTGATGAAGGCGAGGCTGAAGTGGGAGGTCTGGTCGGGGGCAACGTCGCTGAAGTTCCAGCTACCGAAGCCGGTGGCGTCGCTGTTTACCCCGTAGCGCAGGCCGCTCGCCTTGGTGTAGACCACGGCCGGCCGGCCGTCAACTACCCGGGTGAGGCTGGTGGGCTCGCCCACCTCGGTGTCAAGCTCAAAGACACTCCAGCCCAGGATCAGGTTCAGGAACTTGTCGGCGCGGGCAAAGAGCAGCCGGTTGCGGCCGTCGGTGAAGCTTGCCGCCGGGCAGGTCCCGCCCAGGAAGAGGTTGCAGGTGACAAAGCCTGCCTCAATGCCCACCCCGGTCTCCCCTGACTGTTCCAGCCAGAAGGATCTGCCCAGGCGGTAGACCTCCAAGGGGGTTGAGCTGGAGTAGAGGGTGGTCTTGCCCGAGGCGTCGCGCACCCTGACCTGGGGGAAGAGCAGGCCCGGCTCGGAGTAGGTGGCGGTGAGGGTGGGGTCGGAGGAGAAGGGGGTGAAGCTACCCGAGCCGGTGGGATCAAAGGAGAACTCCAGCGCTCCCCCGTCGGGGTCGGTGCTGAGGGAGGCGTCCAGGGTGGCCTCGGGGTCGTCAAAGGGGATGGAGCCGGTGATGCCCAGGTAGAGGGGGTTGGGGGAGAACTGGAGGAAGGGGGCGGGGGGCAGGTCCCCGGTGCCCACCACCACCCGGGTGGAGGCCATTCCCCGGTTGCCATCGTCGTCAATGGCGGTGGCGTTTATCCAGTGGGTGCCCTCGCCGAGCATCTGGCTCTTGCGGATAAGTCCCAGCTCGGCGGGCAGCGAAGTGGGGCCCTCGCCCGAAACGTCGGTCTCAAAGGTGCCGTCCCCGTCAAGGTCCAGCAGGACCTGTTCCACCGCGCCGAATCGGTCGCGGAAGTTTATGGCCAGGTCGGTGGTGAGGGGGGGCACACCGGAGCCTGGCTCGGCGGTGAGGCTCAGGGTGGGGGG